>JANMKO010000073.1:0-12169 GCA_031372085.1 Betaproteobacteria bacterium | reverse complement strand
TTTTTTGGCCGCCGCCCGCCTTCGTAGAATCAGCGCCCCATGCGCGTGATCCTCTGGGCCCTGCGGGCCTTCATCTTCTTCACCCTGTTTGCCTTCGCGCTGAACAACGAGCAGCCGGTGGTACTGCACTGGTTTTTTGGCGCCACGTGGAAGGCCCCGCTGGTGATCGTGGTGCTGGTGGCTTTTGCCGGTGGCGCCGCGTTGGGTGTGCTGGCCATGGTGCCCGCCTGGTGGCGGCACCGGCGGGTGGCGCGGCGCCATGCACCGCCGCCAGCGCCGCCCAAACGTGCCAGCGGCGCGCCGGCCACCCAGCCCGGCACCGAGTTGAGCCCCGAGCACCCGCCGCGAGAAGGCCTTTGAGCACCCGCCCACCGCCCGAGGCGCGCTGTGGATTTTGATTTTCCCGGCCTGCTGATCGGCCTGCTGGTGGCGCTGCCCACCGCCTTCTTGCTGGGTTGGGCGGCGTCGCGCTTTGACCTGCGGCAGTTGAAACGCGCCGACCGGCAAGCGCCCAAAGCCTATTTCAAGGGCCTGAACCTGCTGCTCAACGAGCAGACCGACAAAGCCATCGACGCCTTCATCGAGGCGGTGCAGGCCGACCCCGACACCAGCGAGCTGCACTTTGCGCTGGGCAATCTGTTCCGCCGCCGGGGCGAGTTTGAGCGCGCCGTGCGGGTGCACCAACACCTGCTGCAGCGCGCTGACCTGGGCGCCACCGACCGCGACCGGGCGCAGCACGCGCTGGCCCAGGACTTCATGAAAGCCGGGCTGTTTGACCGGGCCGAGGCCGCCTTCCGGGCGCTGGAGGGCACACCGTTCGAGACCGAATCGCGGCTGGCGCTGCTGGCCCTGGCCGAGCGATCACGCGACTGGCGCGCCGCCACCGACGTGGCCGCGCTGCTGGAGAAAAGCGGCACCGGCTCATTTGCCAGCCGGGTGTCGCACTACCACTGCGAGCTGGCACAAGAGGCCGACGAGCGCGGCGACGCCGCCGCCGCTGCCACGCTGCTGGCGCAGGCCGCCGCCGCCGCGCCAATGGCCGCCCGCCCGCTGGTGCAGCGGGCCCAGCGCCTGGCACGCTTGGGCGACGCGGTCGGCGCCATGGCGGCCTGGGCGGAGTTGCAACAGCGTTGCCCCGATGCCTTTGCCCGGCTGGCCGGTGAGTACGTGGCCTGCGCCCGGGCGGCGGGTCAACCGGATCTGGCCCGCCAGGCGCTGACCACCGCGCTGGCCCAGCAACCCGGCATCGACCTGCTGCGTGCACTGGCCACGCTGGACGGCACGCCGCCCGGCGCGATGCCGCAACTGCCGGATTTGCTGCGCCAGCAGCCCAGCCTGTCGGCCGTGATTGAACTGCTGGGCACACCACCCGCTACCTGGACCGAGGCCGCCCGGCTGAGCGCGCGCGACGCCGTGGCCCAGGCCGCCAAGCCGCTGCAGCGCTACCGCTGCGCGGCCTGCGGGTTCGAGGCGCAACGCCATTTCTGGCAATGCCCCGGCTGCCTGGGCTGGGACACGTTTCCGCAGCAGCGCATCGAGGAGTTGTAGGCCCCCTCCCCCCGGCCCGGCGCTCAGTGCAGCGGCGCCCCTGTCTTGGCCTGCAATTCTTCGCGCGTCACCCCCGGCGCCAGTTCCACCAGCTTCAGCCCCTGCGGCGTCACGTCCAGCACCGCCAGGTCGGTGATGATGCGGTCAACCACCGCCACGCCGGTGAGCGGCAAGGTGCAGGCCGGCAGGATTTTGAGATCGAAGCCGCCGTCTTTCTTGCGCGCCACATGCTCCATCAGCACCAGCACCCGGGCCACACCGGCCACCAGGTCCATCGCGCCGCCCATGCCCTTGACCATCTTGCCGGGGATCATCCAGTTGGCCAGGTCACCGCTGGCGCTGACCTGCATCGCGCCCAGGATGCTCAGGTTGATCTTGCCGCCCCGGATCATGGCAAAGCTGTCGTGGCTGCCAAAGATGCTGCTGCCGGGGATGGTGGTCACCGTCTGCTTGCCGGCGTTGATCAGGTCGGCGTCCACCGCGTCTTCGGTGGGGAATGGCCCGATGCCCAGCATGCCGTTTTCACTTTGCAGCCAGACCTCGATGTCGGGCGCCACAAAGTTGGCCACCAGCGTGGGCAGGCCGATGCCGAGGTTGACGTAGTAGCCATCGTGCAATTCTTGCGCCGCGCGGGCGGCCATTTGGTCGTGGGTCCAGGCCATCATGGGCTCCTTCGGATGAACAGATAGCGGGTGCCTGGCGGCACCCTTGACTTGGCTGGCCGGCTCAAGCGCCGGCCGTTGCAGTCACGGTGCGCTTCTCGATGCGCTTCTCGGGCGTCGCGTTCAGCACGATGCGGTGCACGTAAATGCCCGGCAAATGCACTGAATCAGGATCAAAGGTGCCGGTTTCGACAATCTCCTCCACCTCCACCACGCTGATCTTGCCGGCCATGATCGCCGCCGGGTTGAAGTTGCGCGCGGTGCGGCGGAAGATCAAATTGCCGCTCTTGTCGGCCTTCCACGCCTTGCCCAGCGCCACATCGGGCAGCAGCGCACGCTCCATCACGTAGGTGTGGCCGTCAAAGTCACGCTGCTCTTTGCCGTCGGCCACCAGCGTGCCCACCCCCGTGCGGGTAAAAAATGCCGGGATGCCGGCACCCCCGGCGCGCAGCCGCTCGGCCAGCGTGCCCTGGGGGGTGAACTCCAGTTCCAGCTCTTTGGCCAGGTACTGGCGCTCAAACTCTTTGTTCTCACCCACATAGCTGGCGATCATCTTCTTGATCTGGCGCGTTTCCAGCAGCTTGCCCAGGCCAAAGCCATCCACGCCAGCGTTGTTGCTGATGACCGTCAGGTTTTGCGCGCCAGAGTCGCGCAGCGCGTCGATCAGCGCCTCGGGGATGCCACACAGGCCAAAGCCGCCCACCGCCAGCAACTGGCCGTCGTGCACGATGTCGGCCAGCGCCGCTGCGGCGCTGGGGAAGATTTTGTTCATGGGCGGTCTTTCAGAAGGGATGGCAGGGGCGCGAAGCGTACTGCTTACTTGATTGAGCAGGGGCTACGCAGCATCGCTTAATTGGCTGGATCGATGCTCTCGTGCTTGGCGCTTGTCATCAACGAGCACACCACGTTCGAGCAGGCCTGATCCGCCCAAGCGCATGCTCAGGTCAGCTTCACCGGCCGCGCGTGCGGCTGATTCCGCCGCCTGCGCGGCAAACACAGCGCAATAGCGCCGCATGTCACCTGCAGGTCACTGGCCGGCGCGCCCGAAGCAGCCGGTGCTTGCCTAGCATGGCTTGACGGGGCGGGCCGCGATGCTGCGGCAACGCCCGCCCCGGTACGGCTTCACTCGACTTCCAGGAGATCCCATGCGCACTGATCGATGCTTTTCCGCCCGCCGCCTGACGGCCCTCATGGCGCTGGCGATCACCGGGCTGCCCGGGGCTGGCCATGCCGACCCGCTGGATCCGCTGGGCTTTGCCTCGCTCGGCACGCTGAGCCTGGGCGCCGGCAGCTATTTCATCAATACCAGCGGCCTGGCGCCCACCCTGCTGGGCGCTGACAACGCGGTGCTCTACACCGGCGTGCTGTTTGACCAGGGCACGGCCTTCAACCGCCATGTCGCGGTGTTCGACTTTCAGGCCATCAGCGTGGCAGCCGGCGCCACATTGACCGCCACCGGCGACAAGCCGCTGGCCCTGTTGTCCAAGACGAGTTTTCAATTTGCCGGCATCTTGGACGCGGCGGGCCGCCGGGGTGGCGACCAAGGCGCTGGCGTCGCGGGCGTCGGCGGCCCTGGCGCAGGGGCCGGTGGCATGGGCAGTGCGGGTGGCGGCCAGGCCCAGCCCGGCGCTGGGCCGGGCGGCGGCCTGGGCGGCTATGACGGCCTGGGCAATGGCTCGTGGGGCGGCGGTGGCGCGTACGGCGGGGCGGGCACCGCCATCAACCCCGCGCTGCCACCGGCCACCGCCTACGGTGATTTGCCTCACCAGTTGCTGGCCGGCAGCGGCGGCGGCGGCACCGGCCGCAACCTGTTTGGCAGCGGTGCGGGCGGCGGTGGCGGCGGCGGCGCGGTAGAGCTGGGCGCGCTCACCCATTTGACCCTGGCCGGCGGTGCCCAGGTGCTGGCCACTGGTGCAGACGGCGGCGGCGGCTTGGCCATCATTGCCGGCGGTGGCTCGGGCGGTGGTTTGTTCTTCCATGCACCGACCATCACCTTCGAGGCAACGGTGGCCGGCCTGGCGCAGGCGCGGGCCGACGGCGATTCGGGCGGTCGCATCGCTTTCATGTCGGCCGACGGCAGAGTGGCGGGCAATCTGAACAGCGTCACCGTGTCGGGCTCGGGCAATGGCCATCCGGGCGTCATCACCTTCAATCGGCTGGCGCCGCCGGTGCCCGAGCCTGCGACGCTGGGGCTGATGCTGCTCGGTCTGCTGGGCGTTGCGGGGGCGACAAAACAGGCTGGCCGGCGCGGCGCCTGACGGCGCCTGCACCGCCCACCACCAGCCGCCCTCACGACCGGCGCAGCGGCTTGCTGGCCAGCAGCGGCAGCCAGCGCGCATCGCTGCGCAAATCGTCAAAGCTCGGATCGTCCGGTATCTGCACCGCAAACGGGTCGAATTCACGCAGCGCCCGTTGCAGCAGAGCAAACGCCGCGTCGGGGCGGCCGCGCCGGGTTTCGAAGATCGCCAGCACATACGGTGAGATCGGGTGGCTGGCAAAGCGGCACAAGGTCGTGGCCAGCAGCCCATCCGCCTCATCGCTGCGCCCGGCCATCGCCAGCGCACCTGCCAGCACAATGAAGCAGGCCGGGTGCCCGGGCGCCAAAGTGCAGACGCGCTGGAAGTGGCCGATGGCCGTGCCGGCATCGCGACGAAACAGCGCAATCGAACCCCGCAAGCCGACGATGGCCATGGTCTGCGGCGCGATGTCCTGCATCGCCAGGATTTCGGCCTCGGCGTCGTCCAGCCGGCGCTGCGCGATGCGCAGATTGGCCATGTGCATGCGGGTGTTGAGGTAGTGCGGATCCAGCGTGCGGGCGCGCAACAGCGCCTGCTCGGCAGCGTCAAAAGCACCCCGCATCGCCAGGTGGCAACCGTAGGCTGAATGGACAAATGCCTGTTCTGGCGCCAGTGCCAGCGCGCGCTGAAAACTGCGCTCCGCCGCCGGCCAGCGGTGCTCAAACTGGTGCTGGATGGCCGCGATCAGCACCAGCGCCACCGGCTGATCTGGCTCAAGTTGCAGCGCCTGGCGCAGCGCAGCGGCAGCATGTGCAGCGGCCATGGCCGGCGCATGCTGCCAGCCCACCGCCAGGTTGAACCAGGCGCGGCCCAGGCCGACCAGCGCCGCAATGTGGCCGGGTGACTCGCGCAGGGCCTCTTCAAAACGGCTCCGGGCTTGTTCCAGACTGTCCTTTGACAGCGCCTGGCGCAAAAAGTGTTCACCCCGCTCCACCAAATCGCGGGTATGTCGGCTGATGCCGGGCGGATATGCGGCATTGGGCGTAGCAGGCGGCCGGCTGGCGATCAGCGGCACATAGCTGCCCACCGGCAGCTCGATGCGCAACGGCGCTTCGCGTCCCTCCTCCCGGTCATAGCGCGCCAGCCGCGCCCGCAGGCGGCGCGCCTCGACCCGCACGATCGTGTCGGAGCGGGGGTCGAAGCGGGCTGCCGGGCGGCCAAACACCTCGACCGCGATCACGGTTTCTTTCAGCGACGCCAGATCGCCCGCCAGCAAGCGCGTCACCAAATGGCGCAGCAAGGCGCGGTGGCGAGGGGAGTTGCAAAACGCCGCACTGTGCTCAATGCGTGCCAGCGTGAACTCGATCTGCTCGGCCGGCAAGCCCAGTGCGGCGGGGGCGCTGACCTCGGATTTCATGGGGGCTGTTGGCGCAGCCGTGCCGCCGGGTCAAGCCAGCAGCGCCCGAAAATGGTCGGGAATGGGCACCGACTTTTGCGCCTTGAAATCCGTCCACACCACGGTGGCGCCGCCGGTGGCGTGCACCACGCCAGGTTGATCCACCCGCTCCAGCGTGGCGTAGGTGTTGATCGTGCTGCGGCCCATCGCGCCCGGGCCTGTGCCCAAGTAGTGGCGGGCCAGCACGTCGCCGGGGTATTCAAGCTGGCGGATAAAGCTGCAGAAGGCGTTGATGATCACCGGGCCCACACCGTCCACATCGGGCAGGCAGCCGATGTGGCGGAACCACTCGATGCGCAAGCTCTCAAGGTAGCGAAAGTAGTTGGCGTTGTTGACATGGCCCATTGCGTCCATGTCGCCCCAGCGCATGGGGATCACCATTTCGAAGCACAGCCTCTTGTCGTCGGGCAGGTCGAAGCGCATCGAGCGTCAAGCCGGCAGATCGTGATGGGGCGGCGGGTTGGGGTCGATGCCCAGCTCGCTGGCCATGCGCAACACCAGCGTGCGCAGCGCGGTCAGCTCGGCGGCCTGGTGGCGCAGCTCGGATTTCAGCGCCACCAGCTCACCCACGCTCACCGCATCGGCGTCGGTGCCGCCGGCCGGCTCTCGCGGTGCGGTCATCTGCACCTCACCGCACAGCAAATGCGCCCAGCGTGGCTCACGCGCACCGGGCGCACGCGGCAGCAACACGGCGCGCGGCGGGAAGCGGTCTGCCAGCTCAGCCAGCACCACCTCAACCGCCGCAATATCGGCAAAGCGGTGCAGGCGCTCGGCATTGGCGCGCAGCTCGGCCGAGGTTTGCGGCCCGCGCAGCATCAGCACCGTGAGCAGCGCCACCGCCGGGGCCGGCACGTTCAGCCCACGCGGGGCGTTGTGCTCGTAGCGGGTGACGCGGCTGCTGCTGCCCTCAAACACCAGGCTCATGCTTTTCAGGCCGTCCACCGCCGCCAGCACGTCGGCGTCGGTGGCGCTGAGCACCGGATCGCGGGTGGTTTTCTGGTTGCAGCCGGCCACCAGGGTGTTGAGCGACAGCGGGTAGGTGTCGGGCACCGTGGCGTGCTTTTCAACCAGCACGCCCAGCACGCGGGCCTCCAGCGGGGTCAGGGCGCGGGCCATGTCGGGGCGGGCCGATCAGCCTCTAGGCGCCAAAACCGTCGTCGGCCGACAAGACCGCGCCGTTGATGAAGTGGCTCTCGTTGGCGCACAACATCATCAGCGCCACGTCCAGGTCTTGTGGCTGGCCTACCCGTTTGCGCGGCAGCAGGCTCACCAGCTTCTGCCCGGCCTCGGTCTTCCAGTAGGCGTGGTTGATCTCGGTGTCGATGTAGCCCGGGCACAGCGCGTTGACATTGATGCCGAACTTGCCCCACTCCAGCGCCATCGCTTTGGTCATGTGGATCACCGCCGCCTTGCTCATCGCGTAGACGCCGATCTGGCTGAGCGGGCGCAGGCCGGCCATCGACGCCACATTGACGATGCGCCCGCCGGTAAACGTGCCGGGTGCGGCGCCGCGAGAGCGGGCGATCATGCGTTTGGCCACCTCTTGGGCCATGAAAAACGCGCCCCGGGTGTTGGTGCCCATCACTTGGTCGTAGTCGGCCGGCTGCACGTCCACCAGCCGCTGGGTGACCGACACGCCCGAGTTGTTGACCAGGATGTCGATCGTGCCCATCTCGGTCTCGGCATGGGCCACGGCGGATTTGATGCTGTCGTGGTCGGTGACGTCCAACGCCACCACATGGGCGTCACCGCCCATCGACTCGATCTCGGCGCGCAGCGTCTTGAGGCGGTCCACCCGGCGCGCGGCCAGCACCACACCGGCGCCGGCGCGGCTCAAGGTGCGGGCAAATTGCGCGCCCAGGCCGCTGGACGCGCCTGAGACAAAGGCCACGCGGCCGGACAGATCGATGTTGTAGCTCATGGGGCTTTTCAGCTTGTTGGACGGTCGGGGAAAGCGGCCTGCGCGGCTGTTGCCAGGCCAGGCCGAGGCACGATAGCACGCTGGCCGGGGCGGCTGAACGGGGCTGAACCGGGGCAAATCCAGGCCGGCTTTCCGGCTCAAGACAAAATAGCACGATCGTTCTTTTTTTGGGCTTTGCTGGTTAGAATTCGGTTTGATGACAGCCCTTCCGAGCCACCAGGAATCAGACCCACAGGACGCAACACAATGACACCGCAGGAGCTTGTGACCCAGTTTGGCCCGCGTGAGGCCATGGAATACGACGTGGTGATCGTCGGCGGTGGCCCGGGCGGATTGGCCGCCGCCATCCGGCTCAAGCAGTTGGCAGCGGCGCAGGCCCGTGAGATATCGGTGGTGGTGCTGGAGAAAGGCTCAGAGCCCGGCGCGCACATCCTGTCGGGCGCGGTGATGGACCCCATCGCCATCACCGAGCTGCTGCCCAACTGGCGTGAGCTGGGCGCCCCGCTGACCCAGCCCGTCACCGGCGATCTGCTGCTGACACTCACAGCCGACGGCACCGCCACCATCCCCGACTGGCTGATGCCGGAGAACTTTCACAACGAGGGCAATTTCGTCATCCGCCTGGGCGCGGTGGTGAAGTGGCTGGGTGAGCAGGCCGAGGGGCTGGGCGTGGAGGTGTTCCCGGGATTCACCGGCGCCGAGGTGCTGTACGACGCGCAAGGCGCGGTGCGCGGCGTGGCCACCGGCAACCTGGGCCTGGGCAAGGACGGTGCGCCGACCGACCACTTTCAGCTGGGCATGGAGCTGCTGGGCAAGTACACGATTTTTGCCGAGGGGGCGCGGGGCCACCTGGGCAAGCAACTGATCGCCAACTACAAGCTCGACGAAGGGCGTGACCCGCCCAGCTGGTCAATCGGCATCAAAGAGCTGTGGGAGGTGCCGGCGGAGATTGCCCAGCCCGGCCTGGTGGTGCACACCAGCGGCTGGCCAATCACCGACGGCAGCTTTGGTGGCGGGTTTTTGTACCACCTCGACGGCAACCAGGTGACGCTGGGTTTTGTGCTGGGGCTGGACTACAAAAACCCGTGGATGAGCCCGTTTGAGGAGATGCAGCGCTGGAAGACCCACCACGCCGTGCGCGCCCACATCGAGGGCGGCAAGCGCATTGGCTACGGCGCCCGCGCCATCAACAACGGCGGCCTGCAAAGCCTGCCCAAGCTCGTGTTTCCGGGAGGCGCGCTGATCGGCTGCGACGCCGGCATGATGAACGCCGCCCGCATCAAAGGCAGCCACACCGCCATCAAGAGCGGCATGCTGGCGGCCGAAGCCGCCGCCGACGCGCTGGCCGCCGGCCGGCAGCAAGACACACTGGTGGCCTACCCGGCAGCGTTCGAGGCCAGCTGGCTGCACCATGAGCTGAACCGCACCCGCAACTTCAAGCCCTGGTTCCACAAAGGCCCGCTGATCGGCACGCTGATGACCGGCATCGAGCACTGGCTGATGCCCAAGATCGGCCTGCCGGTGCCGCCGTGGACGATCCACCGCCATGAGCCCGACCACCTGGCCCTGCTGCCGGCCCACCAGTGCCAGCCGATCACCTACCCCAAGCCCGACAACACGCTGACGTTTGACCGGCTCAGCTCGGTCTTCATCAGCAACACCAACCACGAAGAAAACCAGCCGGCGCACCTGACGCTCAAAGACGCCAGCGTGCCGGTGGCCATCAACCTGGCCCGATACGCCGGGCCCGAGGCGCGTTACTGCCCGGCCGGGGTGTATGAGTTTGTCAAAGCCGACGACAACACCGACCGGCTGCAGATCAATGCGCAAAACTGCGTGCACTGCAAGACCTGCGACATCAAAGACCCGACGCAAAACATCGTCTGGGTGACGCCCGAAGGCGGCGGCGGGCCCAATTACGCCGGCATGTAGCCGGCCGGCCCTGCCGCCGGGCTGATCGGGCTGATCGGGCTGATCGGGCTGATCGAGCCATTGGCGGCGGTGGCCCGATCAGCGGTTGAATCGGGCCGCTGATGGCGCGATGGTCCGCGCCGCAGAAGCCAACAATGCAGCCGCATCATGCAAGCGCTGCGGCTCAATGAGGTGCTGACCCGTGTGGTGGCCTGGCACAACCGCCACCCGCTGGCGCAGCGCGTCCAGGCCGGCCAGGTGCACAGCATCGGCGAGGTGGTGCTGCCGTTTGCCAGCGCCGTGGCCCTGGACGACGACAACGCGCCGCCCTTGACGGCCGCCAAGGGCTGGCGCGGCGTAGCGCCAGCCGCCAACCTGGCGCCAGCCACCGGGCCGACGCCGCCAGCGCCAGCCGCCTGTGCGCCGACGGGATTGGCGGCTGGCGGGTTGCCGGTGGCGGCCGGGTTGCCGGACGAGCCGGCCGCAGCCCAGCCGCCTGGCGACACGGCGGCGGCCGCCGCCCCCGGCACGGCACGGCCGCCAGCGGCCGACGACCGGGGCGCAGCGATCGACGACGCGCTGGATTTGGCGTTGGATTTGGACATGACGCCAGAGGCGGCAACCAACGCCGAGACCGCCGCCGCGACTGATGCGGATGCGGATGCGGATGCGGATGCGGATGCGGATGCGGATGCGGATGCGGATGCGGATGCGGATGCGGATGCGGATGCGGCCGCAGCGCCGCAAGACCCTTTTGAGCTGGCCGAGGCCGATATCGCGGCGGCCGAACTGGCGGCCGAATTGGCGGCCGAGCAAGCGGTCGAATTGCCGGCCGAAGTTCCCACCGAACTGGCGGCGCATGCGGCGCACCCACCCCAGCCCACGCCCGGCGACGCGGCACACGACCACGCCGACCTGTCGCTGCCGCTGACCGCGCCGCCCGCCGTTGCGCCCGACCCACTGGCGCTGTGCGCCGCCACCGCCACCGCCACCGCTGCCGCTGCCGCCACCGCTGCCGCCGCGCCGGCGGCGGCGGCAACGGCCAAAGCGCAGCGCGGCTGGCTGGCGCGGCTGCTGTCCCGGCTGGCCGGCAAGCCGGCCGGCCTGCCAGCCCTGCCACATTTGCAAGCCGCCTTCAGCGGCAACTTCATCTGGCCGTTGAGCGCCCGGCGGGTGGCGCGCTGGGCACGGGCGCACGGCCAGACCGGGCCGGTGGCGCCGCCCGACTGGCCGCGCCGCCAGGTAGACGTTGACGAACTGCTGCGCGCCGCCGCGCGGCAAAAAGGTTTGCACCATGCCGTGCACCTGCACCTGCTGACCGCCGCCATCGGCGTCGGCGACCGCCGCATCCGGGTGCTGATCGGCGCCGACGGCGCCATCCTCGGCCCACGCGCCTTCAGCCGGGGCCGACTGGCCAGTGCCACCGGGCTGCTGGCAACGGCTTTGGTCGGCGCTGGCTGGGGGCTGCTGCCGGCCCGGCCCGCCGCCCAGGGCGACAGCCTGGCCTCGGCCGCGTCGGGCCTGGCGGCGCCTGCGTCGGCGCCAGAAGGCGCCGACGCAGCGCCGCATGCGGTGGCGGCGGTGCCGGTGCCGGCCGAGCCGCCGGACGCTGGCCCCCCTGCCGCAAACGTGACCGCGACCGCGACCGCGACCACGACCGCGACCGCAACCGCCGCTCACACCGCCAGCGACGCGGCCACCCACGTCAACACCGACGCCGCTGCGCCAGCCGCTGCGCCAGCCGCCGCGCTGGCGCTGGCGGCCGACGCGGCCTCAGCGCCCATCGCCCGCATCAAGCCGGTGCTGTCAGACGAAGAGCGGCAGGCGGCGCGCCAGCAGGCCGCCGCGCTGCGCGCCTTGTCGGCCACCGAGGCCCTGCCCGCCGCCGCAGCAGGGTTGGATGGCGGGATGGCCCAGACGGCCCCGGCCACACCGTTGTACGCCGTGGTCACCCGCGCCCGGCGCCAGCACCAGTCGGCGGCGGACGATCTGGCGCTGTTGCGCAGCGCCGGCAAGCGCTTGTCAGGCCCGCTGCCCGCGCACGGTGAGCTGGTGCAGAACCAAGGCGAATGGCGCGCTGCCTGGTGGCCGTTTGCCAACCTGGCCGACGCCGAGCGCGCACGGGTGCTGCTGGCCGGCCGGGGCTTGAAGGCTGAGGTGGTGGCGTTTTAGGTGCCGCCCCAACCCGTCAAACCACCACGACGGGGATCTTGCCGATGCGCGCCTGCCACTCGGCCGGGCCGGTGTTGTGCACGCTGGTGCCCAGGCTGTCCACGGCCACCGTCACCGGCATGTCCTGCACATCAAACTCATAGATGGCCTCCATGCCCAGATCGGCAAACGCCATCACCTGCGCGCCCTTGATGGCCTTGGCCACCAGGTAGGCGGCGCCGCCCACGGCCATCAGGTACGCGCTTTTGTGCTTTTTGATCGC
>JANMKO010000498.1:0-3416 GCA_031372085.1 Betaproteobacteria bacterium | reverse complement strand
CCGCGCACCACGTCGGCAAACTCGGTGACCGGGAAATCCGCCGCCATCTGCTGGATCTCGCCCTCGATGCGCGATTGCGGCTCGTACTCCACCACCACCCGGGCGTCGGGCCGCAGCAGGATGTCGGCATGCAGCTCGGTCTTGCCCGGGCAATCACCGCCCACGGCATTCAGGTGCATGCCGGGCGCGATCATGTCGGGCGTCAGGATCACCGCTCGGCATTTGTCGGCGGTGACGGTGGTGATGATGTTGGCACCCAGCGCGGCCTCGGCGGCCGAATTGCAGCGCTGGATCACCAAGTCATGCAGCTCGGGCAGGGCACGCAGGTTGCGCGCCAGCTTGGCGGTGGCTTGCGTGTCTACATCAAACAACCGCAGCGTGCGCACGCCCAGCAGGCGGTGGAAGGCGATGGCCTGGAACTCACTCTGCGCGCCGTTGCCGATCAGCGCCATCACCGTGCTGCCCGGCCGGGCCAGCCAGCGCGCGGCCAGCGCTGACATCGCGGCGGTGCGCAGGGCGGTGGTGACGGTCAGCTCCGACAGCAGCAGCGGGTAGCCGGTGGCCACATCGGCCAGCACGCCGAAGGCGGTGACCGTCAGCAACCCAGCCGCTGTGTTTTTGGGATGCCCGTTGACGTATTTGAAGGCATACAACTCACCGTCACTGGTGGGCATCAGCTCGATCACACCCGATTTGGAATGGCTGGCGACGCGGGCGGTCTTCTCAAAATCACCCCAGCGGCGGTAGCAGGCTTCAATTTCATCGGCCAGGCGCTCAATGAACGGGCCCACGCCGATCTGCCTGACCAAACGCTGGATGTCTGAAACGCCGATGTACTCAACCATGGTGGGCCCCGTGTGCACTGGCAACACCCACACGGCGCCACCGCTGCCAGCATTGTCAAGACGGTGCCAGCCAAGCGGAAGATCAATAAATGCTCAAAAAGAGATGTGTGCAAGTCAAATAGACAGCCTCGGCTGGCAAATTGCGCAGTCGGGCTGTGGCGGCGCAGCGGCTGGCGGGCGCTAGACCGGGCGCCAGATCCCGGTCACTGGCGTCTGACAACGGGCGCCTGGCAACGGGCATCTGGCAACCGGCATCTGGCAACCGGCATCTGGCGGCGTGCGCAGCCGGCCCAGAAACAACAAAGCCCAGCGCGTTGGCTGGGCTTGGCATCTTGCAGGCGTGTGGCAGTGAGCGTGACATTCAATTTGGTGCCGGAGAAAGGAGTCGAACCCTCGACCTTCTCATTACGAATGAGCTGCTCTACCAACTGAGCTACACCGGCAACAGCCGCAAATTATATCGGGCGGCTCAAGCGGCCAAGGCGACCACGGCCCGCACCAGGCCGGCCCCACGCCCGATGCCGGCCAACCTGGCCGGCCGCCAGCCGGCCCCGGCCGGTTGCACGGTGGGTGCTTTCATGCCGGGCGCGACAAGGTCTGCACATAGTCGTGCAATGCGGTGTGGATGGTGGATTGCCGGTATTCCACCGGCTTGTCGCCAAACGTCATCGCGGTGCGGCGCACTTGCAGCACCGGCGCGGCCGGCGCCAGGCCCAGCACTTGCGCCAGCGCCGCGTCGGCGGCCACGGCGCGGGCCCGCTCCAGCGCCCGCACCACGGTGATGCCGAAGGCCGACTGGTACAGCTGGTAAATCGTGCTGGGGCGGCAACGCAGTTGCGGCTCGGTCAAACCTTGGAACAGCAAGGCCGGTACGGTGATCTGGTCGTGCACCACCGGCCGGCCCTGCAGCAGCAGCCGGTTGGCAAAGCGCAGCACCGGCGCACCGGCGGGCAGGCCGAGCGCGGCGGCGGCGGCCTCGTCGTCGAGCCGGCAGCGCTCAAAAGCAAGCAGCTCCACCTGCGGCACCTCGCGGTGGCCGTCGCTGCGCTCGACATGGAAGAACTGGAATAAAAAGCGGTCGGCATCATGCGTGGCCACAAACGTGCCCCGGCCCTGGCGCCGCACCAGGATGTGCTCGGCCACCAGCTCGTCCACGGCATGGCGCACGGTGCCCACCGAGACGCCAAACGCTGCGGCCAGGCCGGTCTCGTTGGCCAGCGCCTCACCGGGCGGCAACTGCCCCGCCTCGATGGCCCGCAGCAGCGCGCGTTTGACCACCCGGTACAGCGGCATGCCGGCGGCCTCGGGCGCGATCAGGCTGAACTGCGGCGGGCCGGGGGGCTGATGCGCCGGCTGGCCGGCCGGCCCGCCAGCGGGTGCAACAGACGTTGGGCGCGGGGGCATCGGCGCGTCGGGCGTGGCGGGCGTGGCGTTGGGCGTGGCGGCGGGCGTGGCGTCGGGCTTGGCGGGCATGGCGGGCATGGGCGCCGTGATTGTGGGCGCATGCTGCCAAATCAAGCAAGTGATATAGATCACCTGATTGACAACCGGCGCACGCTGACCGAGCATCCCGATCCAGTCATTTTTGCCAACCCAGCCCGCCGGAGATTGCCCGATGAACCACTTTGTGTTGCATGACGCCCAAGACACCGTGGCGGTGGTGGTGGTCGAGGGCGTGACCGCCGGCATGACGCTGAACGGCTGGATCATGGACGAAGACCGGCTGACCACCACCGTGGCCCGGCAAGACATCCCCATCGGCCACAAAGTGGCGCTGCGCGACATGGCGGTGGGCGACACCGTGATCAAGTACGGCATTGACATGGGCAGGGTGGTGGCGCCCATCCAGGCCGGTGAGCATGCCCATGTGCACAACATCAAGACAAAACGCTGGTGAATTTGACGGGCACCCGCCATTTGCCATCCGCCATCCTCCATCCGCCAACGGCCACCCGCCATCCGCCATCCGCCAACCCAGCGCAAACCACCATGTCCCTGATCAACCCAACCACCACCTTCATGGGTTACCGGCGTGAGAACGGCCGCGTCGGCGTGCGCAACCATGTCATCGTGCTGCCGCTGGATGACCTGTCCAACGCGGCGGCCGAGGCCGTGGCGCACAACATCAAGGGCGTGATGGCGATACCGCACCCGTATGGCCGGCTGCAATTTGGCGCGGATCTGGATTTGCACTTCCGCACCCTGATCGGCGCCGGCTGCAACCCGAACGTGGCCGCCGTGGTGGTGATCGGCATCGAAGACAGCTGGACGCAAAAAGTGGTGGACGGCATCCTGGCTACCGGCAAGCCGGTGGTCGGCTTCGGCATCGAGCTGCACGGTGACCACGACACCATCCACCGCGCCAGCCAGGCCGCGCGTCAATTTGTGCAGTGGGCCAGTGAGACGCAGCGCGAGGCTTGCGACATCAGCGAGCTGTGGGTCAGCACCAAATGCGGTGAGAGCGACACCACCAGCGGCTGCGGCGCCAACCCGACGGTGGGCAATGCGTTTGACAAACTGCACCCGCTGGGCAGCACGCTGTGCTTTGGCGAGACCACTGAGCTGACCGGC
>JANMKO010000488.1:0-3420 GCA_031372085.1 Betaproteobacteria bacterium | reverse complement strand
TTCTGCACCACCGGGTCATGCAGGTGTTTGATGGTGATCACCTGGCCGCCCAGCGCCAGCGCCCGCGATTGCTCACCCGATTTGTCGAGCTGGCTGAAATCATCGCCACGCAACTGGTTGCGCACCCGCACGTAATGCAGGCGCGCACCAAACTGGTCAAGCAGGCGCGACAGCAAATCGACCGAGTCGCGGCCGGCGTCCATCACATGCCAGTAATACAGCGTCATGCCGTTGACATCGGCCAGATCGAGCACACCCGACTCGTCCATCCACTTCACCAGCGGGGCGTGGGTTTGTGCCGCCAAGTCCACCAGCACACGGCGGCCGGGCTGGTCGGCCGCGCTCTCGACAATCGCGTCCAGCGCCTCGTAACGGTCAGCCACCACCGGTGAGGCATAACCCGCGTAATAGCGCAGCAGCGCGCCGTGGGAGCGGTCGGTGTCAAAGCCGATGAAGGGCATCTCATGGTCGATGAAGTACTGCGCCAGCAGGCGCGCCACCATCGATTTGCCGACCCCGCCTTTTTCACCCCCGATCAGGTGGATTTTGGATTGGGTGAGGGTTTCAAGCGTGGGCGGTTGGGTCATGGCGGTGTCTCGGGCGGTGGGCGCGGGTGAGAGGGCAGGGCGGCAAGGCCGCCGGCAAAGCAGCAGGACGCATGCCAACGCCGGCATTCTGGCAGGGCGGTTTGACGCTGCCCGCCGCCCGCCCGGTGCGTCAAGCGCGGGTCTGCCCCGGCCCGGCGCCGTAGCGCGCCACCAGTGCCGCACGGCGGTGCGGATCGATGTTGACGCGGCGCAGATCGCCGTTGATCTGCGGCAGCGCCAGCAGCCGGCGGTCCATCACCCGGAACCACAGCGCCGGCACATAGGCCAGCGTGAACATGCCGAAGTAGCCGCTGGGCAGCTGCGGCACCTGCTCAAAATGGCGCAGGCTCTGGTAACGCCGCAGCGGGTGGGCATGGTGGTCGCTGTGGCGCTGGAGATGAAAAGTAACCAGGTTGGTCCCCAGGTGGTTGGTGTTCCAGCTGTGGTGCGGTTGCGGCGCCTCGTAGCCGGTGCCGCCGGCATGCTGGCCGGCGCCGCTGCTGGGCCGGCGCAGCAGGCCGTAATGCTCAACATAGTTGGCAGAGGTGAGCTGCCACCAGGCCACCAGGTTGTGCACCGCCAGAAACGGCAGCATCACCCAGCCAAACGCCAGCACCAGCCCCAGCTGCAACAGCGCTGAGACGGCATACGACTGCAGCATCGTGTTGTGCCAACCCCAGGCCGATTGGCCGGCGTCGCGCAGGCGGGCTGATTCCAGCTGCCAGGCGCGCTGCACGCCGCCCGGCAGCTCGCGCAGCGCAAAGCGGTAAATGCTCTCGCCCATGCGGGCACTGGCATGGTCTTCGGGCGTGGCCACCCAGCGGTGGTGGCCCCGGCCGTGTTCCACCGTGAAGTGGCCGTAGGCCGGCACCGCCAGCACCAGCCGGGCCAGCCACTGCTCGACCGGGTTGTTTTTGTGGCCCAGCTCATGGGCGGTGTTCAGGCCCAGGCCGGCATCACTGCCGGCCACAAACGCCACGATCAGCACCGCCCACCAGGCCAGATCGTGGGTGCCCACCCACCAGGCGCAACCGATCAGCGCGGCAAAGTGCAGCGGCACGGTGGCCCAGGTCAGCCAGCGGTAGTAGCGCTCTTCTTCAAGCTGCGGTACCACCGCCTCGGGCGGGTTGTTGCGGTCCTCGCCGATCAGCGCGTCCAGCAGCGGCAGCAGGCCGTAGCTGATCAGGATCGGCAGCGCCAGCGCGATCTGCGCCCCGCTGACATGGTGGGCCCACAGGCCGAGAAACGGCACCAGCGGGTAAACCACCGACAGCGCCCACCAGGCCCGTTTGTGGTCACGCCAGGCGGGGCCCGGCGGCCCGGCAGTGGCGCTGGGGGTGGTATCGGTCGTGCTTGCGGTTGCGCTGTCGGTCGCGGTATCGGCCATGGCCGGATTGTGCTTGGCGCGGCCAGCGCGTTGGGCTTGGTCAGCTCGACGACACCCGCCAGAAGGCTGCACCGGGCAGCAGTGCCTGGCGTGCGGTGCCAAGGGTGTTGAGATCAGCGCCTGCGGCGGTGAGCGGCGGCGCACACGGCGTTAAAAACACCAGCCGCTACAATGACCATGACCCATGACCATGAAAGTCAGCCATGAATGCCCATGAGATACCGGCCGGAGAGTTCAAGGCCAAATGCCTGAAGTTGCTGGATGACGTGGCCAGCACCGGCCAGGCGTTGACGATCACCAAGCGCGGCCGGCCGGTGGCCCGGCTTGTGCCCATGCCCGGGCTGCCGGCGCTGTTTGGCGCGATGAAGGGCACGGTGCTGCTGCAGCAAGACATCGTGGCGCCGCTGGATTCAGCTTGGGAGGCCGACGCTTGACAGCGGTGTTGCTGGACACCCATGTGTTGGTTTGGCTGGTCAATGGCGACTCGCAACTGTCGCCCCAGGCCCGACAGCACATCCTGGCGGCACCGCAGGTGTGGGTGAGCGCAATCACGCCCTGGGAGATTGCGATGCTGGTGGCAAAACAGCGGCTGACCCTGACCCAGGACGTGCTGGACTGGATTGCACAAGCATTGGCCCTGCCAGGCCTGCGGCTGGCTGCACTTGAGCCGGCCATCGCGGTGGCCAGCACCCGGTTGCCGGGCCAGTTGCACGGCGACCCGGCTGACCGGCTGTTGGCCGCCACCGCGCGGCAACTCAATCTGGCGCTGGTCACGGCCGATGAAAAACTGCTGGCCTATGGCGCGCAGGGGCATCTGGCGGTGATTTCGGCCCGGTGAAACGGTGGGCGTGACAGGCCGCCGTGAAAATGGCGGCCTCCCACCCATCGCACGCCGCGCCGCACCATGTCCCAACCCCGCCCCCTGCAAGTTTCGTTGTTGCCTGGCCAGCCGGCGCTCAGCCCGGCGCACAAGCGCTTCAATGCCTTGCTCGGGCAGATCGAGCAAGCGCGCAAGACGCTGCACACCTGGCACGACAACATCCCGTTGTTTCAGCAGGCGTTTGTGCAGCAATTGCTGCCGCTGCAAAGCACGCTGCGGGCTGAGCGCCGCCAGCATCTGCTGGCGCTGGACGCCTTGTTTGAGCAACCCGGCTGGACGCGCACCGAGCGCAGCACCCTGCAATCGCTGATCACCGAAGGCGCCGATGAGCTGCTGGCGGCCGATGACGACGATGCCGAGATCAAGGCCCTCTTCAACAAGCACAGCGAGGTCGATTTCGACACCGAGCAATTGCAGATGGTGCAGTCGATGAAAGGCATGGCCGAGGCCATGACCGGGCTCGACCTGGGTGAGCTGGACGGGATCGACAGCGAGGACGAACTGATGGCGCGGCTGCAAGCGCGCCTGGCGGCCGAGGCGGCTGCGCAAGAAGCGGCGCAAGACGC
>JANMKO010000480.1:0-6244 GCA_031372085.1 Betaproteobacteria bacterium | reverse complement strand
GCCAACAGCGCCCGGGCGGCCACCACATCGGACTCACGCCGCTCGTAGGCCAGGAAGCGCTGCACCAGATCAGCCGCCTCGGATTGCTCACGCGCCACGGCCCGGTAGCGCTGGATGTCCTGGCTGAGTTTGGGGTCAGCCAGGTTGGCGTCCAGCTCGGCCAGGCGCATCACCAGGCGTTGCAGCTGCAATCGGAGAGAGTCTTTCACGGCGGCTCAAATTGGAGACGGCGCGCCCGGCCGGGTGGGCCGCTGGCGCGCCGCCGGGGTAAAAAGCTAGCGGGCGTCGTCGGCCGACGGGCTGCGCGGGGCCTGGCGCAAAAACAGCCGCGACACGGTTTGCGCCATCTGCGCCCGGGCGTTGCCGTCGCTGGCATGCAGCTCGGCCAGCGTGCCGTGCAGCATTTTTTGCGTCAGGCCGCGTGACAGGGCTTCGAGCACACTGTCGATGTCGGCCCCTTTGGCCAGCAGCTTGCGGGCGCGGGTGATTTCTGCGGTGCGCCAATCGTCGGCCTGGGCATGCAGGGCCTGGATCAAGGGCACGGTGGCGCGCTGCTCAAGCCAGTGGGCAAAGCTTTGCACGCCAGCGTCGATGATGGCCTCGGCCTGGGCCACCGCCGCCTGGCGCTTTTCACCGGCCGACTGCACCACCGCTGACAAATCATCGACGGTGTACAGGTAGACATCCGATAAGGTGCCCACCTCGGGCTCAATATCGCGTGGCACGGCCAGATCCACCATGAACATCGGCCGGTGGCGCCGGACTTTGAGCGCACTTTTCACCGCGCCCAGCCCGATGATCGGCAAGCTGCTGGCGGTGCATGAGATGACGGCATCAAACTCATGCAGGCGTTGCGGCAAATCGGCCAAGCGCAGCGCCTGGCCGCCAAACCGGCTGGCCAGCTTTTCACCACGCTCCAGCGTGCGGTTGGCGATGACCAAACTCTTGGGTGAGCGGGCCGCAAAGTGGGTGGCCACCAGCTCGATCATTTCGCCAGCGCCGACAAACAGCACTTTGATGTCGCTCAAATCCTCAAACAACTGCGCCGCCAGCCGCACCGACGCAGCGGCCATGCTGATGGAGTGGGCGCCGATCTCGGTGGACGTGCGCACATCTTTGGCCACCGAGAACGAGCGCTGAAACAACTGGTGCAGCGTGGTGCCCAGCGTGCCGGCGGCGTCGGCCTCGCGCACCGCCTGCTTCATCTGGCCCAGGATTTGTGGCTCACCCAGCACCATCGAATCCAGCCCCGATGCCACCCGAAACGCATGGCGGGCGGCGTCACGCTGCTCCAGCACATAGGTGTGGTGGCGCAGCTGGTCGGGGCTGACGCCACCCTGCGCCGCCAGCCAGTCGATCGCCGGGCTGACCAGGGCGTTGACTTGCGCCGGCTCGGCCGCCACATACAGCTCGGTGCGGTTGCAGGTGGACAGCAGCGCCGCCTCGGGCAGGGCGCGCATCAAGCGCTCTCTGAAGCCGCGCAGGGCCGGTGACAGGGCCTCGGGCGCAAAGGCAAAACGACCGCGCAGATCAACCGGCGCGGTCGTGTGGTTCAGGCCGAGGGTGAACACACTCATGCACCGATTATAGAATTTACCGGCTTGCAGCCCACCGGCGGCTTTCCCCAGCCCGGGGTGGCGATGGACCGGTGGCCCTCTTGGGCGCGCCCGCCGCCGCCCCGCCAACCCGATGGGTTTTGTTGATGCTTTTTGGCACCTGACCGGCCTGTTTGGCCCTGCGCTGGGCATGGCCTTGATCGCCCCCACGCTGGCCAAGCTGCTGTGGCGGCGCGATTTGCGGGCCGTGGCCTGGCGTGATCTGGCGGCCTGGGTGTTTGGCGCCAGCGCGCTGGTGACGCTGGCCGGCCTGCTGCTGCTGGGCCGCGATGGCCGCATGGCCACCTACGGTGCGGTGGTGCTGGCAGCGGCGGCGGTGCTGGGCTGGCGCGGCTGGCGTTGAATCAGACAGGCACCGCCTGGGCCACCGCGCGGTCCGCCGCGTGGTCCACGGTCACCACCTCACCGCGCAGTGAATGCGGCAATGCCTGGGTGATGCGCACCTGGGTCATCTGGCCCAGCAACCGGGCCGGCAGCGGCCCGCCATTGAAATTGACGATGCGGTTGCACTCGGTGCGGCCCATCAACTCGGCCGCGCCGTTGGCGCCTGGCCGTCGGCTCGGGCCCTCGACCAGGATGGTTTGCAGCGTGCCCACGCGCTTGGCGCTGATGCGCTGCACATGGGCCTCGATCAGCGCTTGCAGTTGTTGCAGCCGTTTGAGCTTCAAGTCTTGCGGCGTGTCGTCCGTCAGATTGGCGGCGGGTGTGCCAGGGCGCGGGCTGAAGACAAAGCTGAAACTGGCGTCAAAGCCGATTTGCTCGATCAATTGCAGTGATTTTTGGTGGTCGTCTTCGGTCTCGCCCGGAAAGCCGACGATGAAATCGGTGGACAGGCTGATATCGGGCCGCACCAGGCGCAATTTACGGATGCTGCTTTTGTATTCCAGTGATGTATAGCCGCGTTTCATCGCCATCAATATTCGATCAGACCCGTGCTGCACTGGCAGGTGCAAATGGTTGACCAGTTTGGGCAGTTTGCCGTAGGCCTCGATCAGCCGCTGGCTGAACTCATTCGGGTGGCTGGTGGTGTAGCGCATGCGCTCGATGCCGGGGATGTCGTGCACATATTCCAGCAGCATTGCAAAATCGGCAATCTCGGCCGTGCCGCCCAGTTTGCCGCCCATTCGACCACGATAGCCGTTGACGTTCTGGCCCAGCAAGGTGACTTCTTTGACGCCCTGGTCGGCCAGGCCCGCCACCTCGACCAGCACATCGTCAAACGGCCGGCTTACCTCTTCGCCACGGGTATAGGGCACCACGCAATACGAGCAGTATTTTGAGCAGCCCTCCATGATCGACACAAAAGCCGATGCGCCGTCCACCCGGGCCGGCGGCAGGTGGTCAAACTTCTCGATCTCGGGGAAGCGAATATCCACCTGCGCCCGGCCCAGCGCCTGGCGGTCGGCCAGCAATTGCGGCAGGCGGTGCAGGGTTTGCGGGCCAAACACCACATCGACATACGGCGCCCGGTCGAGAATCGCCGCGCCTTCCTGGCTGGCCACACAACCGCCCACGCCGATCAGCACGCCGCGGGCCTTCAGGAGCTTGACCCGGCCAAGATCAGAAAACACCTTTTCTTGCGCTTTTTCGCGCACCGAGCAGGTGTTGAACAAAATCAGGTCGGCCTGTTCCGGGTCAGCGGTGGGCTCATAGCCCTCGGCCACCCGCATGACATCGGCCATCTTGCCGGCGTCGTATTCATTCATCTGGCAGCCAAAACTGCGGATATAGATTTTTTTGGTCATGGTGTGCTCAGGTCGGGCTACTTGTTTCGTGCATGAATCGGGCGTCAGCGTTTGGTCCAGGCCTGGGCGGCGGGGTTGAACTCCCAGCGCTGTGCCTCGGCCGGGCTGACGGGCCAGGGTTTGCGGGCGGCTTCTTCGGGCGTGAGGATCCACACATCGTGCACCCCGCCCGACGGCTCAACCGTGTAGTGCACCAGCAGCGGCTGGTTCACCAGCGCGCCCGACATTTGCAGCATGTTGTTGGCCCCCCGGATGCGCGAGCCGGGCGACAAGCGCACCGGCTGGCCGTTCAACAGCGCCTCGGGCGGCTGGGTGACCAGCAACACGCCGCGCAGCGCGGTGGGCGGGAACGGGCGTGAGGTCTGCGCGTTGGCGGGTGCGGGCGCAAGCACCGCCGCGCAAAGGGCCAGGGTGGCCAGACCCAGCAGGGCCGGCAAAACACAGCGGGGCATGGTGTGGATCCAGGGGCTGTCGAACAAACGGCGCTGGACGGTCCGGCGCCGGGTGCTGATTTTAGGGGTGCGGCGGCCGGCGCGCGCTGCACAGCGCCGGGCAGAATCAACCGGCGCCTGCTGGCGTCAGCGATCTCATGCGCCTGCATCTGGAAGAAATTTCACGAAAATCGGACCCTCTGCAAATGTCAATTGCCAATGCGCTGCCAGACTTTGTGCAGGCCCTGACGGCCCCAACGCTGCTGCTGATGATGTTCTTTGGCGCGGACAGCCTGGTGGGAAAAGACGCTTCAAAAGCGCTGTCGGAGGCCATCGATGCGACCGCAAGCAACGCAAAAGAATCAAAACCAGCCAGAGCGCTGGAGGAATTTCTTGAAGACAATTTTTCGCCCACAAAAGGGTTTGCGAACTTCTTTCAGTCGGTGTTTTTGCTCACGGTATTCTCGCTGCTGTTCTTTTTGACGATCTATACGGCACGCATGAGCGGCTTGTACGGTCAACTGTTGACAAAGGGTTTCCTGGCGCAATTCATGGGCAATGGGCTGCTGATTACATTGACCATCAACTGCTTTTTATTTGCCCAGTACAAGAATCTGCTGGCATCCTTCGTGGGCAATTCAATCCTGAGCAACTTTCTCTGGATATTTGCCGATATGTGCGTCAAGGCCATTCTTTTTATCGGCTTGACGACGATCATTTACATCGGCTTTGCGCTCACGACGCATGCGTTTGGTGGTCATGTGGCTGACGCGATCAGGGCGGTGCCCATCACGATCTGGAACGCGCTCTATTTTGAAAATCTGACATCGGTCTACCTCTATTCGATGTTGTTGAGTTCTGTGCCAGTTTATCTGGTGGTCATCATCAAGCTCATGATTCTTAACCCTGGATTTACCAAAGCAGTGCAGCGCATGGTATTTTTTCTTCCCGTCAAAGAAAAACCCATTCGCGCGGCCGCTGTCCTTTTTGCTGCCATATTGGCAAGTTTCGGCCTGGTAATGACCGCACTGCTTGCCCCATTAAAATAGCTGTCGCGTGGCGGCAACCGGTCGGCAGCCGCCCTGGCCCTGATCAACCCGCCAGCAGGGCGGCTGCGCTGTCGTCCTTCAGCGCCACGCCCGACACCCGCCGCCGCAGTGCCTCAGTCAGCAGCCAGGCCAGCCGCTGCGCCGCCTGCACCGGCCCCAGGCCATCGGGCCGGATGTTGCTGACGCAGTTGCGCTGGGCGTCGGTGCAGCCCACCGTGGGTTGGTAGGTGAGGTAGGCGCCCAGGCTGTGCGGCGCGCTCAGGCCCGGCCGCTCACCCAGCAGCACCAGCACCAGCCGGGCTTGCAGCAGCGCGCCCACCTCATCGGCCAGCGCCACCCGGGCCTGGTGGGCGATGACCAGTGGCGCCAGCCGCCAATGCGCTGCCAGCAGTGGTTGCAGCGCGGCCAGCAGCGGCGGCGCATGCTGTTGCACCGCGCGCGCCGACAGGCCGTCGCCCAGCACGATGGCCAGGTCCACCGGGCCGGTGGCAGCGGCGGCCTCGCGCAGCCGCTGGGCGCTGGCGGCAGCCAGCCGGCGGCCCCAGTCTGGCCGGCGCAGGTAGGTGGCGCGGTCGGGCGCCTGGCTGTGCACCGGCAGCGTGGCCCAACCTCGGGCGTGCAGGGTGCCGGCCAGCGCCGCCCCGTCCAGCGCCACCCACACGGCATCACGCGCCTCGGCGTGGTCTGCGGCAAAGCGCAGCAGCGCGTGCGTGGGCAGGCTGGTGCCGGCCCGTCCCAGGGCGATGCGGGCGGGGGTGTGGCGGCGCAGCACGGCCCAGGGGTCGGCCGGTGGGCTGGTTGACGGGCTGGTTGACGGGCTGGTTGACGGGCTGGCCGGCGGGCTGCTTGAAGGGCCGGCGGGTGGGTCGATGGGGTCGTGCGTCACGGCGTTGGCCCAGCCAGCAAAGCGCTCATGGCGGCCACCAGCGCCGGCCGTGCCGGGGCCGGCAGCAGGCCACCCTGGGCATCGGTGATGCCCATGCGCTGCAACCAGGCTTCAAACTCTGGCGCGCGCGTCAAGCCCAGCAGCTTGCGGACGAACAGCGCATCGTGGAACGAGGTGCTTTGGTAGCCCAGCATCACGTCATCCGCCCCCGGCACACCCATCACAAAATTGAGCCCGGCCGTGGCCAGCAGCACCAGCAAGCTGTCCATGTCGTCCGGGTCGGCCTCGGCATGGTTGGTGTGGCAGATGTCAACGCCCATCGGCAGGCCCAGCAGCTTGCCGCAAAAATGATCCTCCAGCCCGGCGCGCAGGATCAGTTTGCCGTCGTACAAATACTCCGGCCCGATGAAGCCGACCACCGAGTTGACCAGCAGCGGCTGGTAGCGCCGCGCCACCGCATAGGCCCGGGCCTCGATGGTTTGCTGGTCCACGCCGTGGTGGGCATTGGCCGACAGCG
>JANMKO010000059.1:0-3953 GCA_031372085.1 Betaproteobacteria bacterium | reverse complement strand
TCGATGTAGACATGGCAGTTGCCGTCCAGGTGCTTGATCACCGGCACTTTGGATTCGGCACTGATGCGGGTGATCAGGCCCTTGCCGCCGCGCGGGATGATCACGTCCACATACTGTGCCATGGTGATCAGCTGGCCGACGGCGGCGCGGTCGGTGGTTTGCACCAGTTGCACCGCGTCGGCCGGCAAGCCGGCGTCCAGCAGCGCGGCCTGCACCAGCGCCCACAGCGCCAGATTGCTGTGCAGCGCCTCTGAGCCGCCGCGCAGGATGCAGGCGTTACCGCTCTTGATGGCCAGTGACGCGGCCTCGATGGTGACATTGGGCCGGCTCTCGTAAACCATGCCAAACACCCCCAGCGGCACCCGCATCTGGCCCACGCTGATGCCGCTGGGCCGGCGCTTGACGTGCGTGATCTCACCCACCGGGTCGGCCATCGCCGCGAGCTGCTCACAGCCCTCGGCCACGGTGTTGATGGCCGCTGCATCCAGCTTGAGCCGGTCGACCAGCGGTGCGGCCAGGCCGGCGGCGCGGGCCGCTGCCAGGTCGATGGCGTTGGCCTCGGCCAGCGGCCCGGTGGCGGCGCGCAGGCGGCGGGCCAGCGCGCGCAGCGCCTGGTTTTTGGCGGCGCTGGGGGCGGCGGCCATGGCACCAGCAGCGGCGCGGGCGGCCTGGCCCATTTGGGCCATGTAGGCAGGGATGTCGATCGGCGTCATGGCCGGATCTTCCCAGATCAGGCGACGCGTGCCAGCAGCGCCAGCCACAGCGGCGCGGTGAGCACAAAACCGAGCGTGGACAGCACGATGGCCGTGGTGGTCTCAGCCTCCAGCGCCCGGTAGCGCTGGGCAAAGATCAACGCATTGCTGCCGGTGGGCAGCGCGGCCATCAGCACTGCGACTTGCAGCGGCAGGCCGGCCAGGCCAAAACCCCAGTGCGCCACCAGCAGCACCAGCGCGGGCAGCAGTAACAGCTTTTGCAGCGCGATCACGCTGGCCGTGCGCAGGGCGCCGCGCACCGTGCCCCCGGCGGTGTATGCCAGCGTGATGCCGATCAGCACCAGGCACAGCGGCGCAACGGCCGTGCCCAGCAACTGCAAAGTCTCGTCCAGCGGCCCTGGCAGCGGCCAGCCGGTGGCATGCCAGGCGATGCCGGCCAGCACCGGCAGCACCACCGGGTGCACCACCGTGTTGCGCACCGTCGTGCGCAGGGTGCGCAGCAGGCTGGCCGTGGCATCGTGCTGGGCGCGGGCCCGCGCCAGGTCCAACTCCACCAGCACCGTCAGCAGCGACAGCAACACCAGCGCATGCAGGCTGACGAGCGCGATGTGGATGCCCAGCCCGGCCTCACCAAACAGCGCTGCCGCCACCGGAATGCCCACCTGCACCGAGTTGCCAAACACCACCGCGATGGCGCGGGCGGTGGGCGTGGCGGCGGCGCGCTCGGCGGTTGCCAGGTCAGTGGCCTGGCGGCTGGACGCCGCCACGCCCTGCAGGGCCCGGCGGCTGCGCCAGCGATCAAACCCATACACCGCCAGCAGCATCACCACCACAGGCGCAAAGTAGGCCAGCACCGTGGCCCACGGCAGGGCCACGATGTCCAGCCGGGCGGTGGTGCGGAACAGCAGCGCCGGCACAAAGATGAAAAAAGCGGCATTGCCCAGCAGGCGCGCCGGGTCGATGCCGCCGGCCGGCTCACCCAGCCAGCGCAGCCGCCCGGCCAGCCAGCCCAGCGCCACGGTGCAGAAGATGGCCAGCAGTTTGTTGAGGACGATCAGCGACATGGGGGTGTTGCACCCTACGCTGCTTGCGGGCTGGGGTGGGGGTGTGGGCAGTCGGGCGGCGTGCGGGTGGGCACTGGCAGCGCGGGTTCGGCCCTCACCCCAACCCTCTCCTGCGGGCGGGAGAGGGAGCAACACTTGCCGGCCTCACGGGGCTGCCGCTCTCGCGGGCGGGAGCGGGGGGCACCAACTGCCTGCGTCACCGGGCTGCCGGCTTTTTGCGCGCAGCGGCTTTTTTGGCGGACGCTTTTTTGGCCGCCGTCTTGGCCGCTGGCTTGGCCGCAAACCGGCCGCTGCTGGCGGCGCCAGTGGCAGCGGCGGTCGCACCGGCTGCCCCCGCCGCTGGCGCCTTGGCCGCCCTTGGCTCAAACTCAAACGTCACCTTGCCCTCTTTTTCATCCCACGCCAGCCGGGCCTTGAACTTGCGCTTGGTGCGGTTGGAGACAAAGCCGTCCAGCAGATCGGTCTTGCCGGTGGCCAGCAGCTTGGTCACCTGCTCAAAGCTCACCGGCTGGGTGAGGATGATCTTGCCGGTCTTGAAATCACAGGTGATGGGCGCGCTGACGGCATGCTGGCAGGCGTAATTGCTGCCGTGCTCATAAACATGGCCTTTGCATTTGGGGCAGGCGCCCATGCTGGGCTGGCCGGTGAAATCAAGCACCACCGCCGCGCCGTCAGCGCCCTTGGCATCGTCGCCAAAGTCGAATTCGAGCTTCCAGTTGTTGATCTCGTCATCGTGCACCAGCTTCAACTCGGCTGAGAACGGCCAGCCGGCCTTGCTGCGAAAGCCCTCCAGCGGGCCGACTTTCTTGTCGCGCAAAAACGCCTCCACCTCGGGCAGCTCAAAGCTGCGGCCGGCCGGTATCTTGGTCATTGAAAAGCCGCAGCCCTCGGCCGATCCGGGCTGGCCCACGCAGGTAAAGCGCCGGTAGTTCTCTTTGACCACGCCGCCGCAGTTGGGGCACGGCGCGACCAGCGTGGCGTAGTCACCGGGGATGGTGTCGCGGTCATACTCTTTGGCCTTGCGCACGATGCGCTCGGCCATCGCCGCAATGTCTTGCATGAAGGCGGCGCGGCTCAGGCGGCCGTGCTCCATCTCGGCCAGCTGGTATTCCCAGTTGCCGGTCAGCTCGGGCTTGGTCAGGTCCTCGATCGCCAAGCCGCGCAGCAAGGTCATCAGTTGAAACGCCTTGGCTGTGGGGCACAGCTCACGGCCCTCACGCAGGATGTATTTCTCGGCGATCAGGCCCTCGATCACCTGGGCCCGGGTGGCCGGCGTGCCCAGGCCTTTTTCGGCCATCGCCTCGCGCAGCTCATCGTCGTCGATCAGCTTGCCGGCGCCCTCCATCGCGCTGAGCAAGGTGGCCTCGGTGTAGCGCGCCGGTGGCTTGGTCTTGAGCGCGTTCACCGCCACATGCTCAGTCGCCACTGGCTCATTCGGCAGCACCGGCACCAGGTTGGCGTCTTCGTCCTGCGCCTCCTTGCCGTACACCGCCAGCCAACCCGGGCTGACCAGCACTTTGCCGTTGGTCTGGAAGTGGTGGCTGGCCACTTGCGTGATGCGCGTGGTGACCATGAACTCAGCCGACGGATAGAACACCGCGATAAAGCGCTTGACCACCAGGTCATACAGCTTGGCCTCGATCTCGCTCAGGCTTTTTGGCGCTTGCAAAGTGGGGATGATGGCAAAGTGATCCGACACCTTGCTGTTGTCGAACACCCGCTTGGTGGGCTTGATGTAGCCGTCCCTCAATCCCTTGCGTGCATGTTGAGCGAGATCCCTGAGTGGCCCGGGCAGGTCTTCACCGGCGATCATCTCGAAGGTGCTCTTGACGGTGGCGACGTAGTCCTCGGGTAGCGCGCGCGAATCGGTGCGCGGGTAGGTCAGCACCTTGTGCTTCTCGTACAGCGCCTGGGCGATGCTCAGGGTGGTCTTGGCAGAAAAACCAAAGCGGCTGTTGGCCTCGCGCTGCAGCGTGGTCAGGTCATAGAGCAGCGGGCTGGCCGAGCTGCTGGGCTTGGCCTCCTCACTGACCGTGCCGGTCTGGCCCAGCACCGCCTGGCGGATGGCATTGGCGTCGCGCTCGTTCCACAGCCGGTCGGCGCGGCGATCCGGGTCGGCCGGTGCATCGGCAGGCTCGCCAGGCGCCGCGCCCTTCTTGAACTTGGGGTCGAACCA
>JANMKO010000437.1:0-1667 GCA_031372085.1 Betaproteobacteria bacterium | reverse complement strand
ACGCGCAGCAGCCGGCGTTGCACGGCGAAGTCGGGGTTGACGCAGCGCAGGTCCAGCCGCAGCAGCAGCCCGCTGGCGCGGTCGATGGCCATCACACCGTCGAGCCGGGCGCTGTGGCCAGCGCCGTCAGCCGCGCCGTCGCCGGGGCTGTTGCGGGCCGGTGGCGCCTCACCAAACAGCTCGATCACGGCCACATCAAACGCCCGGCCGGCCACGGTTTGTGGGCCGGTGGCCACCACCTGGCCGCGCAACCGGGCGCTGGCCACCGGCTCATCGGCGGCGGCCAGATCACCCGACAGCACCTGGCCCAGCACCAGCCCGGGTTTGAGCAGCCGGCGCCAGGCCAGCAGCGGCGGCGCGGCACCGGGCACGGCATTGCCGGCCAGGTCTTGCCGCCAGGCGGCCGGCAGTGGCTGGCCGTCGATCAGCACCTGGAACTCGATCTGGTCGCGCCGCAGCGCCGTCAGCCGCAGCGCCAGGCTGCGGGCCGGGCCACCGGGGCGGACGCGGTCGTCATAGACCAGCCGGTCCCCCAGCACCACCGGCAGCGCGGCCTGGCGGCCGGCGGCCATCGCCGCGGGCGATGCACCACACGCCCGGGCACCCGCCGCGCTGCGCAGGGCGTCGAAGCGGCCTTTCAGCTCGGCCAGCAACGCGGCCTCGGGCCCGTCGGGCTGCATCGCCAGCAGCGCCGGCCAGAACACCGTCACGCCCAGGCCCAGCGCCACCATGTTGGCGCCGGCCACTGAATCGACCTCGTAGGCCACGTCGGCGGCCTGGTATTGCACCGTGTCGATTTCGTCAAACAGCCGCTCGCAGCCCCAGCTGGCGTAGGCGGCGGGGTCGGTGGGTTTGGCCAGCACGTTGGTGGCGCGGGTGGCGCAGCCGGTGGCCAGCAGGGTGGCCAGGGCAGCCAGGGCGGCGACCGATAGCGTGCCAGCCAGACGCCGACAGGCGCCACGGCCGCGCCGCGCTGCCGTCAAATCATCGGGGCATCGGGTGATTTGCATGGCGCAGATTGTGGCCTTGCAGACACGGCGGCAAAAACACAAAAGCCCCGGACGACCGGGTCGCTCGGGGCTTGGCATTGGCGGAGAGGGTGGGATTCGAACCCACGGTACGTTGAAAACGTACACGGGATTTCGAGTCCCGCGCATTCGACCACTCTGCCACCTCTCCAGGTGCTTTGTTCACCCGTGGGTCGCCCGGGTGAAGCCCCTGATTCTAGAGCATCAGGCTGTCAGCAATTCAGCCCCGCGCAGGTAGGGCCGCAGCGCGGGCGGGATGCGGATACTGCCGTCGGCCTGCTGGTGGTTCTCCAGCACCGCCACCAGTGCCCGGCCCACCGCCAGGCCCGAGCCGTTCAGCGTGTGCAGCAGCTCGGGTTTGCTGTCGGCCTTGCTGCCGGCACGCCGAAACCGGGCCTGCATGCGACGCGCCTGGAAATCACCACAGTTGCTGCAAGAGCTGATCTCGCGGTAGGTGGCCTGCGCCGGCAGCCACACCTCCAGGTCGTAGGTCTTGACGACAGCAAAACCCATGTCGCCGGTGCACAGCAGCACCACCCGGTACGGCAGTTCGAGCTTTTGCAGGATGGCCTCGGCATGGCCGACCATCAGCTCCAGCGTGGCCGGGCTGTGCTCGGGTGCCACCACCTGCACCATTTC
>JANMKO010000367.1:0-5570 GCA_031372085.1 Betaproteobacteria bacterium | reverse complement strand
GTACCAGCAGAATGTGACGCCGCAGATCGGCGCGCAGGTCAATGTGCTGATCTTCATCGTCATCATCATCGGTGGCCTGGGCAGCACGCTGGGCTGCTTTGTCGGCGCGCTGCTGGTCGGGCTGATGGCCAACTACACCGGCTTTCTGGCACCCAAGGTGGCGCTGTTCTCCAACATCGGGCTGATGGTGGCCATCCTGCTGTGGCGGCCTCAGGGCTTGTACCCGGTGACGAACCGATGAGCGGGCCATCGACATGCTGAACCGCATCCTCTCCCACGATCTGCCGCGCAGCCGCTGGCTGGCCGCGCTGCTGATCATCATCCTGGTCGGCCTGGCGGTGGCGCCGTTTGCCGTCCCGGGCAGCAAATCGCTCAACGTGGCGGCCAAGATGCTGGTGTTCATCCTGCTGGTGGCCAGCTACGACCTGCTGCTGGGCTACACCGGCATCGTCAGTTTTGCCCACACCATGTTCTTCGGCATCGGCGCTTACGGCGTGGCGGTGGCCAGCGGCCGGCTGGGGCCCGGCTGGCCGGCGGTGGCGCTGGGCCTGGGCGCGGCGCTGGGGCTGTCGCTGGCGCTGTCAGTGGTGATCGGGCTGTTTTCGCTGCGCGTGAAGGCGATCTTCTACGCCATGATCACGCTGGCGGTGGCCTCGGCGTTCTTGACGCTGGCCTCGCAACTGAGTGACATCACCGGCGGCGAAGACGGCCTAAGCTTCAAATCACCCACCGTGCTGAGCCCGGCATTCGAGCTGTTTGACGCCCCGCTGCTGGGCGTGCTGCTGGACGGCAAGATCGTCAGCTACTACTTGCTGTTCGTCGTGGTGCTGGCGCTGTTTTTGCTGCTGTTGCGCATCGTCAACTCACCGTTCGGCCGGGTGTTGCAGGCCATCCGTGAAAACGACTTTCGGGCCGAGGCCATCGGCTACCGGGTGGTTGTCTTCCGCACCGTGAGCAATGTGCTGGCGGCGCTGTTCGCCTGCGTGGCCGGCGCCTTGCTGGCGCTGTGGCTGCGCTACACCGGGCCCGACACCACACTCAGCTTCGAGATCATGCTCGACATCCTGCTGGTGGTGGTGATTGGCGGCATGGGCACGATGTACGGCGCGGTGGTGGGCTCGGTGCTGTTTGTGCTGGCGCAAAACTACTTGCAGGATTTGCTCAAGCTGGGCGCGGGCGCGCTGGACGGTGTGCCGCTGCTGGGCCCGGTGTTGGGCCCACTCGTCTCACCCGACCGCTGGCTGCTGTGGCTGGGGCTGTTGTTTGTGCTGTCGGTTTACCACTTTCCCACCGGTGTGGTGGGCAGGCTGCGGGCGCTGGCAATCCGCCCGCGTTCTTGATTTCAACGAGGAGATGACATGACCCTGAAACTGACCTTGACCCCCCCGGCCGCCGCACCCGCACAGGCGGCATCCCGACGCGCCGCACCGGGACGCGCCGCACCGGGACGCGCCGCAGCAGGACGGTGCGCCGCCAGACTGGCCACCACCCTCAGCCTGGGTGGCCTGCTGCTGTCGGGCTGCATCAACGACCCCGTGCCCGCACCCAATACGCTGGCAGCCGACACCACCCCGCAGGGCATGACGGCCTACCCGGCCAGCACCGTCGGCGCCGGCAACACGGCGGCCACGCAGGATTTGCTGACTGCCGGCCTGGGCCGCACCGGGCTGGGCCTGGCCACCGCGCCGGCCTATGCCGACCCGCTGAACCCGACCGCGATCGAGCTGCGCCGCAACGCGATCTACGGCAATTACCGGGCCCTGGTCGATGCCACCGCTGGCGGCGGCTACGGCACGCTGTACGGGCCCAATGTCGACAGCGCCGGCACGGTCACCACCGGTGAAGGGCTGATTCCGGGCCGTGAATATGTCGCCACGCTGGACGATGGCAGCGGCCGCAAGCGCACGGTGATTGCGGTGCAGGTGCCCGACAGCTTCAACCCGGCCGCGCCCTGCCTGGTGCTGGGGCCGTCCTCGGGCTCACGCGGTGTTTACGGCGCCATCGCCTCGGCTGGCGAATGGGGCCTCAAACACGGCTGCGCGGTGGCACTCACCGATGCCGGCAAGGGCGTCGGCCTGTACGACCTGGGCGACGACAGCGTCAACCGCATCGACGGCACCCGGGCCACCCGCAGCGCCGCCGGGGCGTTGAACTTTTTTGCCGCCAACATCACCGACGCCGCGCGCAGCGCCTACAACGCCCTGTGGCCGAACCGGCTGGCGCTCAAGCAGGTGCATTCGCAGCTCAACCCGGAAAAAGACTGGGGCAACGACACCCTGGCCGCCGCGCGTTACGCGCTGTTTGTGCTGAACGACCAGTACGGCAGCATCAGCACGCCCGCGCCCTTCAACGCCGGCAATACGCTGGTGATCGCCGGCTCGGTGTCAAACGGCGGTGCGGCCGTGCTGCACGCCGCCGAGCAAGACAGCGGCGGCTTGATCGACGGCGTGGTGGCCGGTGAGCCGGTAACCCAGTTGCCCACCTCAAGCGCCTACGGCGTGCAACTGGGCGGCGTGGCGATTGCCAATGTCGGCAAGAAGCTGGCCGACTACACCACCTACGGCAACCTCTACCAGCCCTGCGCCGCACTGGCGGCCGGCGCGGCAATGACCGAGCTGACGGTGTTCAACCACCTGGTGATCACCGCCCGCACCACCAGGGCCGCAGCACGCTGCACCGGCCTGGCCGCCAAGGGCCTGGTGGCCGGCGCTGACACGGCGGCGCAATCACTGGACGCGCTGACCCGGCTGCGCAACTTTGGCTGGACGCCCGACAACGACAACATGCACAACGCCCATTACAGCCTGGGCAACGGGCCCATCCTGTCGGCGATGTACCCCACCGGCTACGGCCGTTTTGCGGTGACGGACAACGTCTGCAACACCAGCTTTGCCCAGGTGGACGGCACGGGCGCGCCGGTGGCGGTGACAGCCGTGGTCAAGGCGCAGAGCTTTGCGCTGGCCAACGGCACGGCCAACGGCACGCCGGCCACGGTGGTCTACAACGACTCGGTCGGCGGCCCCCGGTCGTGGCCGCTGGCGACATCGGTGTCAACCGGCGTGCAAGACTTTGGCCTGGACAACGCGCTGTGCCAGCGGGCGCTGGTCACCGGGCTGGACGAAACCGGTGCACCGCTCACCGCCAGCGCCAGCTCAAGCCGGCCCACCGCAGCACAGGCCGCCGCCGTGCAGGCCGGCATCGCCGAGGTGCTGTTGAGCGGCAACCTGCGCGCCAAGCCCACCTTGGTGGTGGCCGGCCGCAGTGACGCCCTGGTGCCGGTGAACAACAACGCGCGGGCTTACGTCGCCTTCAATCGCACGGTGGAGGCCGGCGCCAGCAAGCTGGGCTACATCGAAGTGGCCAACGCCCAGCATTTCGACAGCTTCATCCCGTTCAGCGGCTTCGACACGCGCTACGTGCCGCTGCATGTGTACTTCATCCGGGCGATGGACGCGATGTACGCCCACTTGAAGAGCGGCACGGCCTTGCCGCCCAGCCAGGTGGTGCGGGCCACCGCGCGTGGTGGGGTGCCGGGTGCGGCACCGGCGATCAGCGCGGCCAACGTGCCGCCGCTGAGTGCGGCGCCGCTGCTGGCCGACCAGATCGGTTTTGCCGGCAGCGCGCTGAACGTGGCCAACTGACCCGCCGGGCACCCCCCCCCGGCGCACCGGCGATGTCGTCATTCACGTCCCACTACCGGGCCTGCCTGGGCCGCGAGCTGCACTACACCGAGTGGGGCGCGCAGCATGACGAGGTGGTGATCGCCTGGCACGGCCTGGCCCGCACCGGGCGCGACATGGACGACATCGCCAGCCACCTGGCGCAGCGCTGGCGGGTGATCTGCCCCGACGCGCCGGGCCGGGGCTTGTCGCAGTGGAGCCCGCTGCCGGACGACGAATACCGGCTGGCGGTTTACGCCGCCCAGGCCGCCGCGCTGCTGGACGGGCTGGCCATCGGCCACTGCCACTGGCTGGGCACGTCGATGGGCGGGGCCATCGGCCTGCATGCTGCGGCCGGCTGCCTGCAGGGCCGCATCCGCCGGCTGGTGTTGAACGACATCGGCCCCGAGGTGGCGCCGGCCGCGCTGGCGCGCATCCGGCGTTATGCCGGCAGCCCGGCGGCTTTTGCCACCGTCACCGAGCTGGAAGCCTACTTTCGCACCGTCTACCAGCCCTACGGCGCGATGAGCGATGCCCAGTGGCGGCGCCTGACAGAGACCAGCACCCGGCGCCTGCCCGACGGCCGGGTGACGCCGCACTACGACCCGGCCATGGTGCGCCAGTTCATCAGCCACCCGCAAGACTATGACCAGTGGCCGGCCTGGGACGGGCTGCAGATCCCCGTGCTGGTGCTGCGCGGCGCGCACAGTGATCTGCTGTTGCCCGACGTGGCCGAGGCGATGCGCAACCGGGGGCCCCGGGCGGTGGTGGTGACGGTGCCCGGTTGCGGCCATGCGCCGTCGCTCAACACGCCCGAGCAATTTGCGCTGGTGGAGCGGTTTTTCAATGCTTGAGGGGCTGCGCCGGTGCGGCCTTGCGTCGTTTCAACCCCTGGCTGGCCGGGTTGGGCAGGGGTTTCTAGAATGCCCGGCTTCGTGTGCCAGGAGCCTGCTTGATGACCGTCCCCGCCGTTCTGCCCGCTGGCGCGCTGCGCCCATCCCTTGAGGGCACACGGTGGGTTGACACGGCGGCGCCCGTTGGCAAGTTGTCGCCAGGCGCACAACCCGGCCTGATCCGCATCCGGGGCGCCCGCCAGCACAACCTGAAGAACCTTGATCTTGACCTGCACACCGGTGAGATGACGGTGGTCACCGGCCCCAGTGGGTCAGGCAAATCCAGCCTGGTGTTCGACACGCTGTATGCCGAGGGCCAGCGGCGTTACGTCGAGACCTTCAGCGCCTACGCCAGGCAGTTTCTTGATCGCATGGACCGGCCGGCGGTCGATCGGGTGGACGGCGTGCCGCCGGCCATCGCCATCGACCAGACGAACCCGGTGCGCACCAGCCGCTCGACGGTCGGCACGATGACCGAGCTGAATGACCACCTGAAGCTGCTGTTTGCCCGCGCCGCGCAGTTGTTTGACCAGCAGACGGCGCAAGCCGTGCGGCATGACTCGCCGGAGACGATTTATGCGGATTTGATGGCCAAGGCACAGCTTGCGGGCGATCCGCGCGTGGTCATCACCTTCCCGGTGGAATTGCCCGAGACGGTGACCCCGGCCGAGGTGGAACAGTGGTTGTCGGCCAGTGGCTTCACCCGGGTGCAGGCCGAGCGGGTTGTGAACCACCGCAAGGTGCTGGACGTGGTGGCCGACCGGCTGCGGCTGGCGGCTGCCGACAAGGTGCGGGTGGTCGAGGCGCTGGAGCTGTCGCTCAAGCGCGGGGGCGGGCGGGTGAATGTTTATGTGGCTGGCGGGGCCGCATCGACATCGGCGGCCGCACCCCCTCCCCAACCCTCCCCCTCTGAGGGGGAGGGAGCAACACTGTGGCGCTATTCCACCGGCCTGCATTGCCCTGACAGCGACCGGCGCTATGCCGATCCGCAGCCGGCCTTGTTCAGCTTCAACTCGGC
>JANMKO010000358.1:0-3024 GCA_031372085.1 Betaproteobacteria bacterium | reverse complement strand
CAGCGCAGTCGGCGCAGTCGACTATGGGCCGGCGTTGGGAAAGAACAACTGCTCGCCGTCGATTTTGTAGCTGGCGATCACCGCCTGGCCGGCCGGCGACACCAGCCAATCGGCAAAACCCTGGGCCAGCGCCGCCTTGGCATGCGGGTGGCGGGCGGGGTTGACGACCATCACGCCGTAGGGGTTGAACAAGCGCCGGTCGCCCTGCACCAGCACGGCCAGGCCGGCCCGGTTCTTGAACGCCAGCCAGCTGCCGCGGTCGGCCAGCACATAGGCGCCGGTGGACGCCGCGATGTTGAGGGCCGGGCCCATGCCACAGCCGCAGGCCTGGTAGCCGGCGGGTTTGGCGGCGCCGATGTCGATGCCGGCAGCCTGCCAGTAGCGCAGCTCGGCGGCATGGGTGCCGCTTTTGTCGCCGCGCGAGATGAAAGGGGCGCGGCTGCCGGTGGCCGCCAGTTTTTGCAGCGCAGCGGCGATGTCGCTGCCGCGCGCCTGGGCCGGGTCGGCGGCCGGGCCGATCAAGACAAAATCGTTGACCATCACCGGCAGACGCTTGAGGCTGTAGCCGTCGGCGACGAATTTTTCTTCCGCCGCCTGGTCATGCACAAAAACGATGTCGGCGTCGCCGCGCCGGGCCATGTCCAGCGCCTGGCCGGTGCCCAGTGCCACCACCCGCACGGTGGTGCCGCTGGCCGCCTTGAAGGCCGGCAACAGGTGGGCAAACAGGCCCGATTGCTCGGTCGAGGTGGTGGACGCCATCACGATGAATGGGGCCGGCGTGGCGGGCTGGGCCCACGCCGGCACCAGCGCGCTGGCTGCCAGAAACACCAGGCTGACGCCCCAACGGCGGCTCAAGTCCACGGCAGTTCACCCTTCAGGAATTGCGCCGCCTCGGGCGGCAGATCCGTGCGTTTGAAAAAATCGTCCACCGGCAGATCGGCCAGCAGCCGGCCGGCGTCGAGGTAAAGCACCCGGCTGGCCAGGCGCTTGACCTGGCCCAGGTTGTGGCTGCTCATCACCAGCGCCATGCCGTCGTGGCCAAACTCGTCGATCAGCGTCTCGACCTCGCGCTTGGCCGACGGGTCGAGGCTGGCGGTGGGCTCGTCCAGAAACAGGATGTCGGGCCGCACGGCCCAGGCCCGGGCCAGCGCCAGCCGCTGTTGCTGGCCACCCGAGAGCGACCGCGCCGGCCGCCCGGCCAGCGCCAGCAGGCCGACGCGGTGCAGCGCTTCGTCCAGCTGCCGGGCGCGCCCGGCGGCCGGCACGCCGGCCAGCCACAGCGCCAGCCACAGGTTGCGCCGCACCGAGCAGTGCAGCAAAAACGGCCGCTGGAAGACCATCGCCGTCACCAGTTTGCCGCCCGGGCCGTGGCCGGCGGCGGTGCGGTGCGCAGGGCCCGCAGCGCCGTCTGCCGGCAGCCCGCGCGTGCCGGTGCTGGGCAGCAGCAGGCCGTTCAGCAGGCGCAGCAGCGTGGTCTTGCCCGCGCCGTTGGCGCCCACCAGCGCGATGCGGTCACCGCGCCGGATTTGCAGCGTGACCGGGTGCAGGGCCACCTGGGCGCCAAAGCGCACCGTGGCCTGCGTCAGCTGGATCAGGCCGGGGCGCCCGGCCGGCGCCACGGGCAGCGGCGGGCCGGGCAGTGCGGCGCACGGCAGCAGGCTGGACGGCAGCGGGCCGGACGTCAGCAGGCTGGACGGCAGCAGGCCGGACGCCAGCGCCCCGCTCGACCCCGCGCCGCTCATCCCGCCACCCCCGCCACCGGCCGCATCAGCCCGGCCGCGCCGCCCGCGCGCCGCTGCAGCAGCCCCAGCGCCAGATTGATCAGCGCCACCACGCCCAGCAGCACCGCACCCAGCGCCAGCGCCAGCGGCAGGTCGCCTTTGCTGGTCTCCAGCGCGATGGCCGTGGTCATCACCCGGGTAAAGCCGTCGATATTGCCGCCCACCACCATCACCGCGCCCACCTCGGCCACCGCCCGGCCAAAGGCCGTCAGCAGCACGGTGGCCACGGCCAGCCGCTGGTGCGCCAGCAGCAGCCCGGCCGACAGCAGCCGGCCAGCGCCCATCGCCGCCAGCTCGTCGCCGCCCTCGCGCAGCGCGTCCACCACCAACTGGCGCGACAGTGCGGCGATCAGCGGCACCACCAGGATGCTTTGCGCGATCACCATCGCGCTGGGCGTGAACAGCAGGCCCCAGCCGCCCAGCGGCCCCGAGCGCGACAGCAGCAGGTAGACGATCAGCCCCACCACCACCGACGGCAGTGCCAGCAGGGTATTGAGCGCGCCTACCAGCACGGCATGGCCGGCAAAGCGCGCCACCGCCAGCCAGGCACCCAGCAGCAGGCCCAGCACCGCGCCCACCGCGCAGGCGGTGGCCGAGACGCGCAGCGACAGCGCCACGATGGGCCACAGCAAGGTGCCGGGCGGCAGGGCGCTGGCGCTGCCTGGCGGCGCGGTGGCCGGCACGATGAGCTGCAGTGCGAGCGCCAGGCTCTGGGAGAAAGTGTCCATGACGGGCCGGTGCGGCCCATCCGGCAGGATGCCGGGCTGCGGGCCGCCCCGATTCTTGCCGCTGCGGCGGCCCGGCGCGATAGGCAACGCCGTGCATAGCGCCGTGCAGCGCGCCGCGCCGTGGCATGCACGCCGCTGGCGCGCTGCGCCGCCAATCAGCGTTCAAGCTGACGCGATGCCGGCCGAAAACCCGGCAGAGCCCCGACCACCGCCCGCTGCCCGCATCCCGTCCGACGCCCACGACCCTGCCGCCCGCCCCGTCCCGACCGCCGCGCTGCGCCGAGCCTGGGCGCCACGCTGGGCCGCAGCCTGCCTGCTGCTGGTCATCGGCACCGGCACCAGCCTGTGGGCCTGGCAAAAAAGTGCCGACGTGCTGGCGCACGAGGCCGATGTTGAGTTTGACCGCTACAGCCAGCTCAGCTTCGAGAACCTCGACCAGCGGGTGCAGCACCAGCTCGATCTGCTGGCCGGGTTTCAAGCCTTGTTCCGGGCCAGCGACGATGTCTCGCGCGTCG
>JANMKO010000337.1:0-2693 GCA_031372085.1 Betaproteobacteria bacterium | reverse complement strand
GGTTTGAAAATCTGGTGGAGCAGGCCGCGTTCAAGGAGAAATATAAGCGCGATCTGGCGCCGCCGGCGACGTGGCCGCTGCCAAAGCGCGCGGCGTGATGGTCAGCCACACGCCCGATGTGTTGAATGACGATGTGGCCGACCTGGCCATCGGCCTGATGCTCAGTGCCGCCCGCCAACTGCCGGCCGCCGACCGTTTTGTGCGCGCCGGCCTGTGGCCGCAAGGCCCGATGCCGCTGGCGCGCAAGATGTCGGGCGCCCGGCTCGGCATCGTCGGCATGGGCCGCATCGGCCAGGCAATTGCGCAGCGCGCGCTGGCCTTCAACATGGCAGTGGCCTACACCGCGCGCACGGCCAAACCGGCGCTGCCGTGGGCTTATTGGCCCACGGCCACGGCGCTGGCCGAGCGCAGTGATTTTCTGGTCGTCATCACGCCCGGCGGCGCGGCTACGCGCAAACTGATCGATGCCAGCGTGCTGGCGGCGCTGGGCCGGGGCTCGGCCGGCCACGGCATCCTGGTGAATGTGGCGCGCGGGTCGGTGGTGGACGAGGCCGCGCTGATCGACGCGCTGGAGCGCGGCGTCATCGGCGGCGCCGGGCTGGACGTGTTTGAGAACGAGCCGCAAGTGCCCGAGCGCCTGCGTGCCCTGCCCCAGGTGGTGCTGAGCCCGCACATCGGCAGCGCCACCGGCCAGACGCGCCAGGCCATGGCCGACCTGGCGTTTGACAACCTGCAACTGGCGCTGACCGGCCAACCGGTGCGCACGCCCGTGCCTGAATGGCGCTGACAGTGCGCTGAACGGCGCACTGCACGGCTTGCTGCAGTGCCCAGACCCCACGGCACCGCACACGCACGTCGGAAAAAGCCTGGCCCCCGCCTTGAACCCTCCCGGGTAAGCCCGGGTTCAGGCCCCATCCAATCATCATACGATAAGACCAGTGCCTGTTTTTTTTGACCGCCCCTGGAGACCCACACGATGACACGCAAGACCTGGATCACCGCCGCGCTGGTGGCCGCCGGCCTGCTGGCCAGCGGCCCCACCTGGGCGCAGACACCGGCCCAAGAAAAGCTCACCGTCTGGTGGGTGAAGGGGTTTTACAAGGCCGAGGACGATGCCTTGTTTGAGGCCATCAAGAAGTTCGAGGCCAAGCACAAGAACATCAAGATCGAGCTGTCGCAATACCCCATTCAAGACACCATCCCCAAAACCGTGTCGGCGCTGGATTCAGGCTCACCGCCCGATGTGGCCTACAGCGACGTGTTTGACTTCCAGGTCACCGCCAAATGGGCCTATGACGGCAAGCTGGAAGACATCTCCAAAGTGATCGACCCGATCCGCAGCAAGTTTGCCGCCAACACCATCGAGACCACGTTTTTGTTCAACAACGTGGCGCAGACGCGGGCGTACTACGCCTTCCCGATCAAGCAGCAAACCATGCACATCGAGTACTGGAAAGACATGCTCGGTGAGGCCGGCTTCAAAGAAGCCGACATCCCGAAAGACTGGAAGGGCTACTGGGAGTTCTGGTGCGACAAGGTGCAGACCGGTTACCGCAAGAACACCGGCAAACGGGGTTTTGGCACCGGCTTTCCGATGGGGGTGGATTCAAGCGATTCGTTCTACTCGTTCCTCACCTTCATGGACGCCTACAACGTCAAGCTGGTCAATGACTCGGGCAAATTGCTGGTCGATGACCCAGCGGTGCGCGCCGGTCTGATCAGCGCGATGACCGACTACACCTCGGTCTATGCCAAGGGCTGCACGCCGCCGTCGTCCACCAGCTGGAAAGACCCCGACAACAACGTCGCCTTCCACAACAAGACCATCGTGATGACGCACAACGCCACCATCTCGATTGCCGCCAAATGGCTGGACGACATGAACAACGCCGCGCTCACGGCAGAGCAGCGCGCCACCGCCAAGAAAAACTACACCGAGTTGATCGCCACCGCCGGCTTCCCCAACAAGCCCGACGGCAGCAAGATGGTGTACCGCGCGGCCATCAAGACCGGGGTGATCTTCAAAGAGGCCAAGAACAAAGAGGGTGCAAAGAAGTTTGTCGCCTTCATGCTGGACGAGGCCAATTTGACGCCGTACGTCGAGGGCTCACTCGGGCGCTGGTTTCCGGTGACCAAGACAGCCCAGCAAAGTGCTTTCTGGAAGGCTGACCCACACCGGCTGGCGGTGTACAACCAGTTCATGAATGGCACCACGCCGTTTGAGTTCACCAAGAACTTCAAATTCACCGTGCTGAACAACGAGAACGTCTGGGCCAAGGCGATGAACCGGGTGCTCAACGAGAAGGTGCCGGTAGACAAAGCGGTGGACGAGATGATTGCCCGCATCAAGGTGGTGGCGGGGGGTTGACCGCCCTGGACAGGCTCCTTCCCCCTGCCAGGGGGAGGGAGCAAATGCCCCACTTGCCCGGAGCCTGCTCGTGAACACCGCCACCCTCTCCGCCACGCTGCCCGCCCCACGCCGCAAAGCCCTGGGCGCGTTTGAGTTGTGGGGCCGTTTGCTGGTGCTGCCCTATTTGTTGGTTTTTCTGGTTTTTGTGCTCTACCCGGTGGGCTACGGCTTGTGGCTGGCGCGCCACCCCGAGAGCTATGTCAAGCTGTTTGACGACCCGATCTTCTTTCGCACCGCCGTCAATACGCTGGTGTTTCTGGTGGTGGCCATCAACATCAAGATG
>JANMKO010000328.1:0-2002 GCA_031372085.1 Betaproteobacteria bacterium | reverse complement strand
GGCGTCGCCGGTGATGCGGGCGCTGTACTCAGGCCCGATGTCCATCACGCCGCGCCGGCCCTTGCGCCGGGTGTAGGTCTCGGTCTCGATGCGCTGGCGCAATTTTTGAATGTCGTCGCCATAAATCGCCCGGCCGGCCAGCACCATCTTGAAGCCGTTGTAGTCCTTCGGGTTGTGGCTGCCCGTCACCTGGATGCCCGAGCGGCAGCCGTGCTTGCCGCGCGTGGCCGCCGCGTAATACAGCATCGGCGTGGTGACGGCGCCGATGTCCACCACGTCCAGCCCGGTGGACTGCAAACCGCGCATCAGCCCGGCCACCAGCGCCGGGCCCGAGACGCGGCCGTCGCGCCCCACCACCACCGCTTTTTGCCCCGCCGCCACCGCCTCACTGCCAAAGGCCCGGCCCAGGTGCTCGGCAAACACGGCGTCGATGCCCTGGCCGACGATGCCGCGAATGTCATAGGCCTTGAAGGCCGAGGCTTGAACTTGCATGGTTGGGGGCCGATTCCAGGTGGACAGGGGTGTGCAAAAGCGCAGCGGCGCATTCTACGAAGCGGCTTTTGGGTGCCCTTGCCGCCCGGCCGCCGGGCAAATGCACAGGTCCGAAAACGGCGAGTAGCGCCGCCGCGCCTGCCTATCATGGCGCCATGGCCACCCACCCTGCCCTGCCCGTGCTCGACGATGCCGCCGCCTACCGGGTGCTGCAAACCCGCGATGCGCGCTTTGACGGCCGGCTGTTTGTCGGCGTCACGTCCACCCGCATCTACTGCCGGCCGGTGTGCCGGGTGCGCGCGCCCAAGCCGCAGAACTGCCGGTTTTTTGCCAATGCCGCCAGTGCGGAGCAACAGGGCTTCCGGCCCTGCCTGCGCTGCCGGCCCGAGCTGGCGCCGGGGCTGTCGCTGATGGATTCGTCCGAGGCGCTGTCCAGCCGCGCCGCCGTGCTGTTGAGCCAGGCCGCCCACGAGGGGCTCGACCCTGCGCTGCCCGACCTGGCCGCCCGGCTGGGCGTGACCGACCGCCACCTGCGCCGCATTTTTGTGCAGACGCACGGCGTGTCGCCGCTGGCCTACCTCTGCACCCAGCGCCTGCTGCTGGCCAAACAGTTGCTGACCGACACCGCCCTGCCGGTGACCGAGGTGGCACTGGCCACCGGCTATGCCAGCCTGCGCCGCTTCAACGCCTCGTTTTTGCAGCGCTACCGCATGAGCCCGAGCGCGCTGCGCAAGGCGCGGCCGGATGCGGCGACGGCCGGCGCCCCGGGCTGGCCCGGTGGCACGCCAGCTGCCCTGCCCGGGGCCGCAGCCCCGCACCGAGCGCCGGTGCTGCGCCTGGCCTGGCGCCCGCCGTACGACCTGGACAGCGCGCTTGGCTTTTTTGCCCGCCGCGCCGTGCCCGGTGTCGAGTGTGTGGACGGCCTGACCCTGCGCCGCACGCTGGCCGTGATGCACCGCGGCCAGCGCCTGGCCGGCTGGCTGGCGGCGCGCTTTGTGCCGGACCGGCACGAGGTGGCGCTGACGGTGGCCACCGCCCTGCTGCCGGCGCTGGGCAGCGTGATGGCCCGGGTGCGCCAGGCGCTGGACCTGGACGCCGAGCCGGCGCTGATCGATCCGGTGCTGGCCGACATCGACAGCGCATCAAGCCCCGGCATCAGGCTGACAGATGTGAACCGACCCGGCATCCGCCTGGTCGGGGGCATCGACGGTTTCGAGATCGCGGTGCGGGTGATCCTGGGCCAGCAAGTCACGGTGGCGGCGGCGCGCACCCTCACCTTGCGGCTGGTAGACCGGTTTGGGCAGCCGATCAGCACGCCTTATGCCGACTTGACCCGGCTCTTCCCGTCGGCCGAGGTGCTGGCCGGCGCGTCGGCCGAATCCATCGGCACGCTGGGCATCGTGCGCCAGCGGGTGGGCGCGTTGCAGGCCCTGGCCACCGAGGTGGCCGCCGGCCGCATCGTGCTGCACCGCGCCGCGCCGCTGCAAGCCACACTCGACGCGCTGCGCGC
>JANMKO010000321.1:0-2398 GCA_031372085.1 Betaproteobacteria bacterium | reverse complement strand
ACGCCCATCACCGAGATGATCTCCAGCGCCGGCAGTTGGTGGATCAACTCGGCGCTGACTTTTGATTCACCGCTGGCAAAAATGCCCCGGATGTCAGCGGCCACGGCCGGCAGCGTGGCGGCGTCCAGCGCATGCACCGTGAAGCGGGCTTGCAGCCGGGCGGCCAGCTGTGGCGGCGGTTTGGCCACTGCCAGCACATGCACGGCGGGCGGGGCCAGATCGGTTGAGGACACCAGGCATCTCCTTCAGGGTTTTGCCGGGGCATCCAGTGCGCCGGCCGTCAATCGTCATACCATAATATGCCTGAACCGGCGCCGCCGGCCCCCCGGGAAAGCCAGCAAGCGATGACCACAACGCCCAAGAAGAAGCCGCAAGACCTGCGCAGCCAGCAGTGGTTTGGCCGCCAAGACCGTGATGGTTTTGCCTACCGCAGCTGGCTCAAGGGCAAGGGCCTGCCGCACGACCAGTTTGACGGCCGGCCGGTGATCGGCATCTGCAATACCTTCAGTGAGCTGACGCCCTGCAACAGCCACTTCCGCACGCTGGCTGAGCAGGTGAAGATCGGCGTGTATGAGGCGGGCGGCTTTCCGCTGGAGTTTCCGGTGATGTCGCTCGGCGAGACCCTGCTGCGCCCCACCGCCATGCTGTATCGCAACCTGGCCAGCATGGATGTGGAAGAAAGCATCCGCGGCAACCCGCTGGACGGCGTGGTGCTGCTGATGGGCTGCGACAAGACCACCCCGGCCTTGCTGATGGGCGCGGCCAGCGCCGGCCTGCCCACCATCGGGGTCTCGGGCGGGCCGATGCTCAACGGCAAGTGGCGCGGCCAAGAGCTGGGCTCGGGCACCGGCATGTGGCGCATGAGCGAGGAGGTGCGCGCCGGCACCCTGCCGCAGCAGGCGTTCTTGGACGCCGAGAGCTGCATGCACCGCAGCCACGGCCATTGCATGACGATGGGCACGGCCAGCACCATGGCCTGCATGGTCGAGGCGCTGGGCATCGGCCTGCCCGGCAATGCCGCCTGGCCGGCGGTGGACGGCCGGCGCAATGTGCTGGCGCGCAACGCCGGCCGGCGCATCGTGCAGATGGTGCATGACGACCAGACCATCAGCCAGGTGTTGACCCGGCAAGCGTTCGAGAACGCCATCAAGACGCTGGCCGCCATCGGCGGCAGCACCAATGCGGTGATCCACCTGATCGCCATTGCCGGCCGGCTGGGCATCAAGCTCCAGATCGATGATTTCGACCGGCTGGCCAGTGAGCTGCCCTGCCTTGTCAACCTGCAACCCAGCGGCCAGTACCTGATGGAAGATTTTTGTGATGCCGGCGGCCTGCCGGTGGTGATGAAAGAGATCGCCGCGCACCTGCACCTGGGCCTGGTCACGGCCAGCGGCCACACCGTGGCCGAGAACTTTGCCGATGCGCAAAACTTCAACCCGCAGGTGATCAAGTCGCTTGATCAGCCGTTCAAAGCGCGTGCCGGCATCGCCATCCTGCGCGGCAATCTGGCGCCACGCGGCGCGGTGATCAAGCCCAGTGCGGCCACACCCGCGCTGCTGGTGCACACCGGCCGGGCGGTGGTGTTTGGTGATTCAGACGACTTCCATGCCCGCATCGACGACGAGGCGCTGGACATCGACGAGCACTGCATCATGGTGCTGAAGAACTGCGGGCCCAAGGGCTACCCCGGCATGGCCGAGGTGGGCAATATGCCGCTGCCGCCCAAGCTCTTGCGGCGCGGCATCACCGACATGGTGCGCATCAGCGACGCCCGCATGAGCGGCACCGCCTACGGCACGGTGGTGCTGCACACGGCGCCCGAGGCCGCGGCTGGCGGCCCGCTGGCGCTGGTGCAGGACGGTGACCTGATCACGCTGGATGTGCCGCAGCGCCGGCTGCACCTGCATGTGGACGATGCTGAGCTGGCGCGCCGCCGTGCCGATTGGCAACCACCCACGCCGCCGATGCAAAGCGGCTACTGGAAGCTGTACATCGACCACGTGCTGCAGGCCGACGAGGGCGCTGACCTGGATTTTTTGGTCGGCCAGCGCGGCGCGGCAGTGCCCAAAGACAACCACTGAGCCCGTGCGGGGCTTTTGGCTTTGCGCCGTCTGCCTCTCCGGCATGCGGGAAAGGGGCAAATCCCGCCAGGCGAAAACTGCCCAAGCGCTCAGCCGGGCATCGACCAGCGCAGGCCGGCAAAGCGCGCAAAGTCGCGGTCAAAGCTCAACAGCTCGGCGTCATGCTCGATGGCCAGCGCGGCCAGGTGCGCATCCGACACCAAATTGCCGCCCTGGCCGGCGCCAATCAGCAAGCGGCCCAGCACGGCCGCATGGCGGGCCGTGGGCACCAGCAGCGTGGTGGCCGGGTGGTCCAGCCAGCGGTGCAGCACGTCCAG
>JANMKO010000317.1:0-2632 GCA_031372085.1 Betaproteobacteria bacterium | reverse complement strand
TTGACAGTGCATGAGCAAACCGCGTGGATGCTGCGCTCGCTGCTGGAGGAATGAGTGCCGGCCGGCGAATGGCGGCCTCAGATTGGTCGATGTTGAGCGCCGGAAGGCGAATTACTGATTTCAGGCTTTGGGGCATGAGCGCCGGGGCGGGCTGCCGTGTTTTGCTGCGTGCCCGGGCCAGAGTCCCGGGCGTTCGCCAGGCACAAACAGTCCACAGGACTGTTTGAGTCCGGGCTTACTCCATCCGGCGACGGCCAATAGTGGCCGCCACCTCCCCCTTTACCTTCGCAAAACACGGCAACCCACCCGACGCTCCGTCACCATCGTGGCGGCGATAAAAGGTCAAGACCTCCGCCGTACCAGTCGTCGTCGCCACCCCTGCAGCCGGGCCGAGGGCGCCGGGTGGCCCGATGCCGGAGGGAAAGGGGGAGGCGGTGGCCGAAGGACAGCGCCGGAGGACACGTAGGCATCCGGTCACCCGGTGGCCTCGGCCTCGCCACAGAAGCTGACGTTGACGCTGGCCCTGACCGATGTCAAGGCAACGCCAGCAACTTGTCCACCGTGAACGGCAGGCCGCGCAAACGCCTGCCAGTGGCGTTGTAAATCGCATTGCCGATGGCGGCCGGCACGCCGACGATGCCGATCTCACCGATGCCCTTGGCGCCGGTCGGGCCGAAGTACGGATCGAACTCATCGATCCACTGCGCCTGGATGTCCACCACATCGGCATGGCATGCGATGTGGTAGCCCGCCAGGTCGCTGTTGACCACATGGCCGAAGCGGGCGTCGGTGATGCTTTCTTCAAACAGCGCCGCGCTCAAGCCCATCGTCATGCCGCCGATGAACTGCGACCGTGCCGTGCGCGGGTTGATGATGCGGCCGGCCGCGTACCAGCCCAGCAGCCGGGCCACGCGCACCTCACCCGTCACGTCACTGACCCGCACCTCGGCAAAGTGGGCGCCAAAGGCGTGGCGCGAATAGGCCTTGAAATCTTTGGGCAGCTTGCCGGTGGCGCTGAGATGGGCACCGTCAGCCGGCTGCTGCCCGTGCTTGGCGCGGAACTTCTGTGCCGCCACCATGATGCTGTTGCCCCAGGTGTAAGTGCCCATGCTGCCGCCGGCAATCATCGCCATCGGCAGGCCGGTGCGGCCCAGCAGCACGTCCACCTGGCCAAACGGCACGCCCAGCGCGTCGGCGGCGATCTGGCCCAGGATGGTGCGCGCACCGGTGCCCGCGTCGGCCGCCTGCAATTCCACCGTGTAACGGCCACTGGCATAACGGATGCGGGCCCGGGTGTTGAACATGTGCTGGTTGGGGTAGGTGGCACTGGCCACGCCCAGGCCGACCCACCATTCACCGTCACGCCGGCTGCGCGGCCTGGTTTGGCGATCGGCCCAGCCAAACGCCGCCGCGCCCTCGGTCAAACAGCGCACCAGGTTGCGGGTGCTGAAGGGTTTGCCGTCTTCCGGGTCCACTTTGGGCTCGTTGCGCAGGCGCAGCGTGATCGGGTCGATGCCGATTTGATCGGCCAGCTCATCCAGCGCCACCTCCAGCGCAAACAGGCCGGTGAACTCACCGGGCGCGCGCATGAACATGCCGGCCGACACGTCCAGCGGCACCGCCCGGTGGGTGGTGTGCAGATTGGGCGTGGCATACATCACCCGGGTGGGGGTGGCGGTTTGCTCGACAAACTCTTTGTGCCGGGCGGTGGGCGACACCGCATGGTGGGCCACGGCCAGCAGCTGGCCCTGGGCATCGGCGGCCAGCCGGATGTGCTGGTGGCTGGCCGGCCGGTAGCCCGTGGCCACAAACATCTGCTGCCGTGTGAGCGCGAACTTGACGGCGCGGCCGGGCAGCAGTTTGGCCGCCATGGCCGCCAGCACCAGGTGCGGATGCGGCAGGCCCTTGCTGCCAAATGAGCCGCCCACATACGGTGAGATCACGTCAATCTGCGTCGGCAGCAGGCCCAGCAACGGGCCCAGCAGCAACGGAATGAACAGCGTGCCCTGGTTGGCGTCGTACAGCGTGAGGTGTTTTTTGGTGGGCGACAGTGAAAACCGGTCATCCCAGACCGCAATCACCGCATGCGGCTCCATCGGGTTGTGGTGCTCGGTGGGCGTGGTGTAGGTCTGGTCCAGCGTGAACGCGGCCTGGGCCCAGGCGGCGGCCACATCACCGCGCTGGCTGTCTGCCGGTTTGGACGAGTTGACTTTTTTGGGCGCGTAGGCGGCGCGGTGGTCTGGCTGAAAATCAACGTCGTGCGGTGCAGATTCGTACTCGATGCGCACCAGGCTGGCGGCATGGCGGGCCACGTCCGGCGTTGTGGCGATCACCGCGCCGATGAACTGGCCTTTGTAGCCAATCTGGGGCGATTGCAGCAGCACCAGCTCGGCATCGGTCTTGATCCACAGGCGCGGTGCGTTGTCTTGCGTCAGCACCAGCAACACGCCGGGCAGCGCCTGGGCTGCCGTGGCATCGATGCGGCTGATCTTGCCCCGGGCGACGGCTGAGACCAGCGGCGCCAGGTGCACCGGGTTGTGCACCGGGTGCTCGTAGGCGTAGGGCGCCGTGCCGGTCACCTTCAATGGGCCGTCGGTGCGCGGCAGCGGCGCGCCCACGCTGGCGGGGGTGG
>JANMKO010000296.1:0-14012 GCA_031372085.1 Betaproteobacteria bacterium | reverse complement strand
ATCACCGGCTACCTGGGCTCGGGCAAGACCACCTTGCTCAACCACATCCTGACGGGCCAGCAAGACCGCAAGGTGGCAGTGATCGTCAATGAGTTTGGTGAGGTCGGCATCGATGGCCAGCTCATCGTGCAGGACGGTGATGAGCAACTGATCGAGTTCAACAACGGCTGCCTGTGCTGCACCGTGCGCGGTGACTTGATCGACACCATCAGCCGTTTGCAAGCGCGCGCGGGCGAGCTGGACGCCATCCTGATCGAGACCACCGGCCTGGCTGACCCGGCGCCGGTGGCATCCACCTTCTTCGTCTCCGACGAGATTCGGGCGTCCACCCGGCTGGATTCATTCGTCACGGTGGTGGATGTGATCAACCTGGAGAAAAACCTCGAACAAAGCATCGAGGCCCAGGAGCAGGTGGCGTTTGCCGACATCGTGCTGGTCAACAAGGTGGACCTGGCCCCCGAAGACGCCGTGGCCCGGATTGAGCGCAAGGTGCGCAGCCTGAACCCGCTGGCCAAGATCTACCGCAGCACACAGGGGGTGATCGACCTGTCGTTGATCCTGAACGCCAACGCTTTCCAGTTGGCGGCCAAGCTGCAGGTGGACCCTGAGTTTCTGGGCAACCACGAGCATGAGCACGACCCGGCCATCGCGTCGTTTGTACTGCGTGAGTCGCGGCCCATCGACATGAACCGCTTCATGTCGTGGATCACCCCGCTGCTGCAAGAGCAGGGCGACCGGGTGCTGCGCACAAAGGGTGTGTTCAATGCCCACAGCTTCAAAGAGCGGGTGGTGTTTCAAAGCGTGCGCATGCTCACCACGATGAGCCGCTTCAATGCCTGGCAGGCGGATGAAGTGCGCCGCAGTGAGTATGTGGTGATCGGGCGCCACCTCGATGCGGCGATGTTTGCCGCCGGTTTTGCCAAATGCGTTGCCGTTTGATGCGGCGCGGCCGTCGCACTGCCGCGCTGTCAACCCACCCTCGGGAGCTTGCATGGACGCCGATCTGATGTCGTTCTCCGGTCTGGTGCTGATGTTCGTGCTGGGCCTGCGCCACGGCCTGGACCCGGATCACATCGCCTGCATCGACGGCCTGACCTGGCGTGCGCTCAGCCATGAGCACCCGCATGCACACTGGATCGGCACGCTGTTTGCCATCGGTCATGGCTTGCTGGTCACCGGCATTGCGGTGGGCGTCAGCCAGATCACCCAGACGCTGTCGGTGCCTGCGCTGTTGGTGACGGTGCTGGGTTGGATCCCGACAGCATTGCTGCTGCTGGTGGGCACATTGAATTTGCGGCTGCTGATGCGGCGCGACCCGTCGTATGTGCCCACCGGCTGGAAGCTCAAGCTGATCCCGCGCCGCCTGCGCAACCATTCCAGCCCGTGGGCCGTGGTGGTGATCGGCGTGCTGTTTGCCACGGTGTTTGACACGGCCACCCAAGCCTCGGCCTGGGGCTATGTGGCCAGCAACAAAGGCGGCGGGCTGCTGGCGGCTTTTCTGGCCGGCATGGTGTTCACGCTGGGCATGGTGATCACCGACACGCTGGACGGGCGGCTGATCTGCCGCATCAGCCGGGGCACGCACGGTCAGGCGGCGGGGCGCCGCTTCAGGCGCGGCCTGGGCTGGCTGATCGTGGCCATCTCGTATGGCGTGGCGGCTTACAACATCGGCAAGGCGGTGATGCCGGCGCTGGAACTTGACGATCTGGCTTTCTCGGCTGCCGGCTTCTCGCTGATCGCGCTGATGTTGGTGATCTGGGCCTGGGTGGCACAGCGCCGTGATGCGCCGCCACAGGCCGCATCCACCCAGCACCGGCACCCGACCTGACGCGGTTTGCGCCGTTTTTTGCTCCCGCCCATTCACGTCAATTGAGAACCCACCATGAGCATCCAGATCGGCGACAGCCTGCCCGCAGCCACCTTCAAATCAATGACCGCCAGTGGCATCCAGGACATCACCACCGAGGCGTTTTTCAAGGGCCGCAAGATTGCGCTGTTCGGCCTGCCCGGCGCCTACACGCCGGTCTGCTCGGCCAGCCACCTGCCGGGCTGTGTCGAGAACGCGGCCAGGCTGAAGGCCGCCGGTTTCAGTGAGATCGCCTGCATGTCGGTCAATGACCCGTTTGTGATGGACACCTGGGGCAAGGCCCACGGCGCCGACGGCAAGGTGACGATGCTGTGTGATGCCGACGGCAGCTTCACCCGTGCCATCGGCCTGGCGGCTGATCTGGCTCAATTTGGCTTGCCCGGCCGGTCTGAGCGGTTCTTGATGGTGGTTGACGATGGCGTGGTCAAGACGCTGGAGGTTGAAAAAACCGTGTTTGATCACGCTGGCAGCAGCGCCCTGTGCATGTTGCGCAACTGACCCACACGCGAGGCCGCCATGACCCGCATCCGCTACCAGGCGCCGCAGTTGCGGCTTTTGCGCCGCCGCCGCGACACCGGTTGGTGGTGTTTGCCGCGTTGGCCGGCGCATTGGGCCAGTGCGGTGCTGCTGGGCTGTGCAGCCGATGGGTCACTGGCGCAATCGGTCCACGGCGAGGCGGTTGATCCGGCTATTGAGCAAGCCGGGGCCCGGCCACTGCGGCCTGTCGCCACCCAGGACGTGGCAAAAGCGGTGACGGCCGCGGTCGATCAAACGGTGGCCGTGACCCTGCAGCAGGCGCCGGTGGTGATCTCGGGCCGGGCCGAGCGCCGCATTGGCGCCACCGTGGCAGCCAGTGAAGGCGCGGTGGGTGGGCTCGACTTGAAAGTACGGCCGCTGCTGCGCACCGCTGAGCTGCTGGAAGCCATGCCCGGCATGATCGTGGTGCAGCACTCCGGGGGTGGCAAGGCCAACCAGTACTTCCTGCGGGGCTTCAACCTCGACCACGGCACCGATTTCAGCCTGCTGCTGGACGAGGTGCCGATGAACTTTCGCACCCATGGCCACGGTCAAGGCTATCTGGATGTGGGCGGCATGATCCCGGAGGTGGTCAGCCGCATCGACTACCGCAAAGGCCCGTACCGCGCCGATGCCGGTGATTTCAGCCTGGTCGGCATGGCCAGCGCCAGCACCGCCGACAGTTTTGACCGCCCGTTCGGCAGCATCGCCGCAGGCAGTTATGGCTTCCAGCGCGTGGTGGCGGGCGGCTCTTGGCAGCTTGGCGAGACCGACTTGCTGCTGGCTGCCGAAGCCAGGCGCTACGACGGCCCCTGGGCCTTGCCGGAGCGCTTGCGCCTGGGCAACCTTTATGCCAAAGCCACCACCGAGACGCCGGTGGGCACGCTTCGCGTCAGCTTTTCGTATTACCACGCCACCTGGCGGCCCACCGAGCAAATCCCCGAGCGCGCCATCGGCACGCTGATCCCCGATGTGTTTGGCGCCATCGACCCCACGCTGAATGGCCACACCGACCGGGCGATCCTGGCGCTGCGGCTGGACAGCCCGGACTGGCGCGTCTCAGCCTACGCGCAGTACTACGACTGGCAGCTGCTGTCGAACTTCACCTTTTTTCTTGACGACCCGGTACGGGGCGACCAGGTGGCGCAATCCGACCGCCGCCAGATCCTGGGTGGCCGCATCGAGCGGCGGTTCAAGCCGGCCGCCGGCTGGGCGGTGTCGTTGGGGGTCGAGGCGCGTTTTGACGACATCCCCTCCGTGGGCCTGTACAAAACCTCGGCCGGCCAGCGCGTCGCACCGCGCGGGCTGTTTGTGGTCAAAGAAGCCTCGGTGGCTGCCTATGCCGAGGCCCACTGGGCACCCACCCCGGCAGTCGATCTGTTCGCCGGCCTGCGCGCCGACGGCTACCGCTTTGACACCCGTGCCTTGGCAGGCCCTGACAGCTGGAGCGGCAAGGTCAATGACCGCCTGGCCTCACCCAAGCTCGGTGCCAGCTACAAGCTGGGCGGCGGTGTGGCGCTGTATGCCAACTGGGGGCGCGGCTTCCACTCCAACGACGCCCGCGGTGTCACCGCGCCGTCCATGCCCGCCCCGGGCCTGGTGGCCGGCACCGGCAGCGAGCTGGGTGCACGCCATGAGCGCCCGGGCCTGAACTTCGCCGCCACGCTGTGGCAGATGCGGGTGGGCAGTGACCTGATCTACGTCGGCGACTCGGGCGCGGTCGAGCCCGCCGGTGCCAGCAAACGCCGTGGCTATGAGCTGTCGGTGTTCTGGAAGCCCCGGCCGTGGCTGTCGGTGGATGCCGCCTGGACGGCCAGCCATGCCCGTTTTGTCAACGCCCCTGGGGCAGACAGGGTGCCCGGCGCGCTGGAGAGCACCGGCGAGCTGGGTGTCTCGCTGATTTTTGCCGAGTGGAATTCGGCACTGCGCGTGCGCCACCTTGGCCCGCATCCGTTGACCGAGGACAACCTGGTGCGCTCCGACGGCACCACGCTGGTCAATCTGCGCACCGCCTGGACGCCGACCGACTTTGCCCACGGGCGGCTGGAGGTGTTTGGTGAACTGCTGAATGTCCTGGGCTCCAAAAAGAAAGATGTTGATTACTTTTATCCATCACGCCTGCCTGGTGAGCCCGCCGGCGGCGTGGCGGGGTTGCACAGCCGCATCGTCGAGCCGCGCAGCCTGCGCGTCGGAATGAAGTGGCTGTTTTGACGGTGCGTGCAACCGCATGACCCGGCCTGCGATGCCCCGGATCGTCGACTACCGGCGCCATCTGCTGGTGTGCACCGGCAAGCGCTGCGTTGACGATGGCATGACCGTCGAGCGCTTGGCCGACGTGAGCCAGAAGTTGGTCGCCTCTGGCGTGCTGCGCGACACCGTGAACCGCGTCAAACCCAGCCGCGTCGATTGCCTGGGTGCTTGTGGCAGCGGGCCGGTGATGTGCGTGCAGCCCGACGGCATCTGGTATTACGCCGTCGGCCCGGCTGATCTGGACCGCATCATTGACCAGCACCTGATCGGTGGCAACGCGGTGGCAGACCTGGTGTTTCACCGGGGTCCGGCGCTTGACGATGGCCGATTGACACAGCCGCCCAGCGAGGGCCCCGATGCGCAGACTGACCAGTGATCCTGAGCCGGTGTACGAGGTGCACGTGTTTTGTTGCACCCACCAGCGGCCGCCCACCCACCGCCGGGGTTGCTGCGCCAGCAAGGGCGCGCAGAGTCTGGCCAACTACATGTGCCGGCGCGGCATGGTGACGGCACGCGGCCAGAACATCCGCATCAACCTGTCGGGTTGTTTGAACCTGTGTGAATACGGGCCGGTGCTGGTGGTCTACCCGGAGGGTGTCTGGTACCGCTATGAAACCGAGCGCGACATCGAGGAGATCGTTGACCGGCATGTGCGCCGCAATGAGCGGGTGCAGCGCCTGCTGGTGACGCCCGATCTGTCGCGCCTGCACCGTTGACACCGGGCCGGCGCCGGTACGCCGGTGAAGGCGGCCGGATCAGTTTGGCCGAGACTCGGCAATCAGGCTCTCCAGCAGTTTTTTCAGTTGCAAAGTCTTGCGCGGCCCCAGCGCAACCTCGATCGTCTCGTGGTGCGCGTCCACCCGCTCGCGCAGGCGGGCCACCACTTCGAGCCCAAAATCGCTGATGAACACCCACACCCGGCGGTTGTCAAAATCATCGGCCGCGCGTTGCACCACGCCCCGGCTGACCAGCTTGTCGATGTTCTTGGTCAGCGCCGGGCTGTTGAGCAGCACCTGCTCAGCCAGTTCGCCCATCGAATGCCCTTTGCTGTCGGACAGCACATGAAGAATGCGCCAGTGTTCTTCGGTGAAGTCCTCGTCACCCAATGAGTGGCTCAAACCGATGCGCATGCGCCGGTGCGCAGAGGCCAGCAGGTAGGCGAGGTATTGCGAGATATCTTGTTCAGGCATGGTAATTGCACTATGTTTATTTTCCTGCCGAGATTCTATCCTGGGAAGGTTTCTGTGGAAAGTATTGGTGCCGATATTGCGGCGCTGTCCTACCGAGATCCACCTGTTTTGGTGCATTGAGGAGTTTCCGTGCAATCGTCAATTTCGACTCCCCCGGCCCCGGCTGGCGCCAGCGCACCGGCCAACCCTGCTTTTGACCGGCTGCCCGGCGATCTGCGCAGCCGCCGGCCAGCCCGGCTGCGCCGAGGGGCGATTGCGGGTGACAGTGACGCCCGCTTCGGCGCGTCGCCGGTGTTTCGCGTCGGGCTGTGCTTGCCAATGCGGGGCTCGGCCGGTATCTGGGGGCCGTCCTGCATGGCGTCGGCCCAGCTCGCTGAGTCCGAGCTCAACCAGTCGTCCGGCATCGCACGGCGGCCGTGTGAGCTGAGGTTGATCGATGCGTCCGATGAATCGCCCGACGTTGAAAACACACTGATCGATCTGGTGGACGGTGGGCAGGTGGACGCCCTCGTCGGCATGTGCATCAGTTCGGTGCGCCAGCGCATCGTCGGCGCGGTGGGTGGCAGCATCCCATTCGTCTACACCTGTCTCTACGAGGGCGGTGAATCAACGCCCGGGCTGTTTGCCATCGGTGAAACCTCACAGCGCCAGTTGCGCCCCTCCATCGCCTGGCTCAGTGCGCGTCGGCACACACGGCGCTGGATGTTGGTGGGCAATGACTACGTCTGGCCCAGGGTGTCGCACTGCATTGCCCGGGCCTGCATTGCCAGCAGCGGCGGTGAGGTGGTGGCGCAAGCCTTGGTGCCGTTTGGCGTGGACGACTACTCCGAGGTGCTGGACCAACTGCGCAAGAGCGGTGCCGACGCGCTGTTGATCTCGATGGTGGGCCAGGACGCGGTCAACTTCAACCGGGCGTTTGCCCGGGCCGGACTGGCCGGCCGCGTGCTGCGGCTGTCTTGTGCCATCGAAGAGAACCAGCTGCTGGCTATCGGCGCCGAGAACACCGAGAACCTGCACGTCGCGCTCGGCTACTTTTCGGCGCTGGAGACCGACGCCAACTTGTCCTTCAAAGCGCGCTACCGCAGCCGCTATGGCGACCGCGCGCCCACGCTCAACTCGATCGGCCAATCGCTGTACGAGGGCATGCACTTTCTTGCGATGCTGCTTGACGACAGCGCCCATGCGTCGGGTGCGGCGGGGGTTGGCCAGGCGCCGCTGCCCTATGCCAGCGCACGCGCGGCAAGCTACGCTGGCGCCGGTGCCAACCGGGCACCCATCTACCTGGCCTGCGCCGAGGGCCACTCGTTCCGGGTGCTGGCGCGGTTTTGACCGATGATTGGCAGCGCTGATCCGACCATCCACCCGGCGGCGGCTTTTACGCCATTCGCCGCCGGGGCGCCGGTACCGCACGTCAGTGCTTGTGCTCACCCTCGGCCGGTTTGCCGGTGCTGCCCAAAGCCCTGACCGGCGCCTTGATGGTGATGGTTTCGGCTTTGCCGCCGGGCGACTCGACCACCAGCGTCAGCGCCACGGTGTCGCCGGCCTTGAGCGGGGCTTTCAAATCCAGCAGCATGACGTGGTAGCCGCCGGGCTTCAAGTCCACCGGCTGGCCGGCAGGCAGGTCGAGTGCGGTGATGGCGCGCATTTGCATCGTGTTGCCGTCCATCTTCATCTCGTGGATTTCCACCACCCCGGCCGCCGGTGAGCTGACTGAAACCAGCTTGCCGCCACGCTTGGACTGGATTTGCATGAAGGCACCCGTGGCCTTTTGCGCGGCCACCGTGCCCCGCACCCAGGGCGCGGTGACGGTGGTCTGGGCCCCGGCAGGCAGTGCAATAAGGGCCAGCAACAGCAGGGTGGACACGCTGGTGGGCACGGACGACACAGGGCGGCGGGGCATGGTGGGCCTTCGGGGGTTTGGGTTTGACGCGCAAGGCGGTGGCGTGGCGGGCAGGGTGCCAGGCCGGGTGGACGGCAGGGTCGGCGGCACGGTGGGCGGGCATGGCCGTGGTGGCGGTGCAAGCCGGGCACGCCGATCAGTTTAGTCGTGCGCCCGCGCGGCCCGTCGGCGGGCCTGGCGCCCCCTCAAACAGGGCCCTGCGCTCAAGGGGCGGGGCGGGCGGGCGCAGGCCGGCGCGCCGGCGCTGCGGCTTACACTCAGCGGCTGAAGGGCGGGCGCTGGGCGGGTGCTGGCACAGCGGTTTTTGCAACCCCTGCCCCGTCGGGTCTCTGCGCCAAACCCCACGCCCCAAGCCGAACCTCCATGGACCTGGTCTACAGCTACGCTGCCTTCTTCATCGCCTACCTGATCGGCTCGCTGTCGTTTGCGGTGATCATCAGCCGGGTGATGGGCTTGGCCGATCCGCGCAGCTACGGCTCCAAAAACCCCGGTGCCACCAATGTGCTGCGCTCGGGCAGCAAGGTGGCGGCGGTGCTGACGCTGCTGCTGGACGCGCTCAAAGGCTGGGGCCCGGTGGCGCTGGTGCAGTGGAAGTCGTTTGAGCTGGGCTTCGACGACAACACCATCGCTTTTGTCGGCGTGGCGGCTTTCCTGGGGCATTTGTTCCCCATCTTCTTCCGGTTTCAGGGCGGCAAGGGCGTGGCCACGGCGGCCGGTGTGCTGCTGGCCTTTGAGCCGCTGCTGGGCGCGGCCACGCTGGTCACCTGGGTGGTGGTGGCCGCGCTGTTCCGCTACGCGTCGCTGGCGTCGGTGGTGGCGGCGGCGTTTGCGCCGTTTTTCATGCTGATGTTTTTTGACCGGCCCAGCGTGGCGATGGCCGTCACGGTGATGAGCTTGCTGCTGATCTGGCGGCACAGCCGCAACCTGATCAAGTTGTTCACCGGCAAAGAGTCGAAGATCGGCGAGAAGGCCGCTGCGCCCAGCCAGCGCCGGCGCCACCGCCGGGTGCGGCGCTTGCACAACGACGGCTCGGACTCCACCAAACCCATCCACCCTCCCAAAGAAAGTTGATCGTCATGGTCCAGCGTTTTGATGTCGGTGCCCGCATGTCCGAGATGGCAGTGCACAACGGGGTGTGTTACCTGGCCGGCCAGGTGGCGGTGGAGGGCGAGCCCGACATCGAAGGCCAGACCCGCGAGGTGCTGGCCAACATCGACGCGCTGCTGGCCCGGGCCGGCACTGACAAAACCCGCATCCTGCGGGCGCAGATCTACCTGGCCGACATCGCTGACTTTGCCGGCATGAACGCGGTCTGGGACGGTTGGGTGGTGGCCAACCACGCACCGCCGCGCGCCACCGTGCAGGCCGCGCTGGCCCGGCCCGAGTGGAAAGTGGAGATCGTCGTCACCGCCGCCCTGTGATCGCCGCGGCGGCCGGTGGCTGCCCGCCCGTCCGCCGGCCGCCAGCCAGCCGCCAGCTGCCAGCCGAATTTCGGCACCGCCAGCCGTTTACAAGCCCAGCCGCGCCAGATCACCCCGGCCCTGGCGCACCAGCACCGGTTGCTCACCCGTCAGATCGATCACCGTGGTGGGCGCCATCGGGCAGGCGCCGGCATCCACCACCGCCGCCAGCAGCTTTTGCAAGCGCTGGCGGATTTCTTCAGGGTCGTTCAGTGGCTCGCTGTCGCCCGGCGCGATCAGCGTGGTGGCCAGCAGCGGCTGGCCCAGCTCGGCCAGCAGCGCCTGCGTCACGCGGTGGCCGGGCACACGCAGGCCGATGGTGCGGCGTGACGGGTGTGACAGCCGGCGCGGCACCACTTTGGTGGCGTCCAGGATGAAGGTGTATGGCCCCGGCGTGCCCAGTTTGAGCAGCCGGTACTGCCGGTTGTCCACCTGGGCATAGCTGGCCAGCTCGGACAGATCGCTGCACAGCAGGGTGAGGTGGTGTTTGTCGTCCACCTGGCGGATGCGGCGCAGCGCCTCGGCAGCGGCTTTGTCATCCAGGTGGCAGACCAGCGCGTAGCTTGAGTCGGTGGGCACGGCGCACACCCCACCGCCATGCAGCAATTGCACCGCCTGCTTGATCAGGCGCGGCTGCGGGTTGTCGGGGTGCACCTCAAAATACTGCGACATCAGGCCGTGTTGGGTTCAGGCGACGGCGACATCGGGCAACGGTGTGCCCTGCACCCGGTGCGCCAGCGCCTGCCACACCGGCAGCAGGTGCCCCGCCAGGTCAGGCAGGCTGCCTAGGTCGGTGCGGCTCTCGGCAGGCGAGTGAAAGTCACTGCCGCGCGACGCCAGCAGGCTGAACTCTTGCGCCATCGCGGCGTATTTGCTGCGGTCGGCCTGGCCGTGGCTGCCGGTCAGCACCTCCACGCCCTGGCCACCGTGGGCTTTGAACTCAGAGAAAAGCGCAAACTCTTCATTCACCGTCAACCGGTAACGCCCCGGGTGGGCGATCACGGCCATCCCGCCGGCCTGGGTGATCCAGCGCACCGCCTCGCCCAGCCCGGCCCAGCAGTGGTTGACAAACCCGGGCTTGCCCTCGGTCAGGTAGCGGCGAAACACCGAGTAGGTGTCAGCGCAGACCCCGGTCTCGACCAGCCAGCGCGCAAAGTGGGTGCGCGAGATCAAATCGGGGTTGCTGACGTAGCGCAGCGCGCCGTCAAAAGCGCCCTTCAACCCGACCTGGGCCAGGCTGTCGGCCATCGCCTGGGCGCGGGCCAGCCGGCCACCCCGGGTGCGGGCCAGGCCGGCTTGCAGCGCGGCGTTCTCGGCATCAAAGCCCAGGCCGATGATGTGCACCGTCTCGCCTGCAAAAGTGACCGAGACCTCGGTGCCGGTGAGAAAACCCATGCCCAGGGCCGCTGCGGCGGCGCCGGCCTCGGCCAGGCCGCGGGTCTCGTCATGGTCGGTCAGGGCCCACAGCGCCACGCCGTTGCGCTGTGCGCGCTCGGCCAGCGCGGTGGGGCTGAGCGTGCCATCGGAGTAGCGCGAATGGCTGTGGAGGTCGGCGTTGAGAAGGTGCACCACTGCATTTTCACCGCTGGCGGCGCGCTGCGCTGATGCGAGATCAGCACAAACCCGGCGGTTTTGCGGTTTTGCGCGCTATCCCGACACCAGGCGCACGGCGGCGCCTACCCCGAAACGACGCGCACCGCAGCGCGCTGGGGCTCGGGCTCGGAGTCAAACCGCTCGAACCCGGTGTAGCAGAGAAAGTGCCGGTTGGCGGCGCGGCCAAACAGCGCCATGCCGAGTTGCTGGGCCAGGCCGTGGCCCATGGCAGTGACGCCGTTGCGCGAGACGATGATGGGCACGCCCATCTGGGCTGACTTCATCACCATCTCGCTGGTCAGCCGGCCGGTGGTGTAAAAGGTTTTGTCGCCGCCCGTCACGCCGTGCAGCCCCATCCAGCCGGCGATGGTGTCGATGGCGTTGTGGCGGCCCACGTCCTCGACGAACATCAGCAAATCGCGGCCGCAAAACAACGCGCAGCCATGCACCGAGCCGGCTTTGCGGTGGATGCTGTTGCGCTGGCGCATCTGCTCCAGCAGCGCTTGCAGGGTGGTCTGGCGGATGCGGGCGCTGGCGGCATCGGGCAGGTGCACGGCGTCCACCTGCGACATCAAGTCACCAAACACGGTGCCCTGGCCGCAGCCGGTGGTGACCACCCGGCGGGCGGTTTTTTGCGCCAGGTCGGCGATGCCGTGCCGGGTTTTGATGGCGGCCGCGCCCACGTCCCAATCGACGGTGATCGATTCGACATCGGCCACGGTGGCAATCAGCCGCTGGTTCAGCAGGTAGCCCAGCACCAGCAACTCGGGTGACGCGCCCAGCGTCATCAAGGTGACCAGCTCACGCTTGTCGATGAACACCGTGAGCGGCCGCTCCACCGGGATGAAGATGGTGCGCCGCTCACCGTATTCATCCAGGATCGTGATCTCGCGCAGCAGGTCACCCTGCGCAGCGGTCAGGCGCGGCGCGCCGGCCACCGGCTGCGGGCAGCGCGGTGCGTCAAAAGCCCGGGGGGGCAGCGGGTCAGGCAGCATGGCGGGAGTTTGCCAGCCCTGGGCCGGCTTACTTCTTGGCCGGTGCCGGTGCCGGTGCGGCGGCCAGCACCGGGGCGGGCGGCGCAGCCGGTGCCGCCGCTGACGCCGCACCGGCCGGCAGGTAGACAAACGGCCCCGGATCGGCGCAGGCGGGCGTGTCGGTGGGCGCTGACGCGGCTTTGCCGGCTTTCTTGGCGGCGGCCTGGTAGCTGGCTGCCGTGCGGTCCATCGCCAGGCACAGCTTGTAGCCGTCGATCTTGCCGCCGTGCGCGGTCTTGGCGGCGGCCTCGGCGGCTTTGGCCTTGGCCTCGTCGCTGGGCGCGGGCAATTTGGCCGATGCGGTGTGGCAGGCCAGTGCGCCAGCGAGCGCCAGAAGGGTGAGGGCGGCGGTGCACTTCATGCAGGCTCCAGCAATCAGGGTTGGGTCATGCCGGCGGGCAGGCTGGCGTTTCAGACGTTCTGGCCGGTGGTGGCCAGGGCCGGCGGCGCGGCGTCGGCGGTGCGTTGGGCCGGTATCTTGCCGGCCTTGATATCGGCATGCCACAGCGCATGGTGCTCTTTGGCCCAGCCCTCGTCCACATAGCCGGTGCGCATGCCCTGGTAGGCACCTTTCATGCCCACGGTGCCGATGTAGATATGGCCGGCAAACATGGCCACCATCAGCAGGGCGGCGCTGGCGTGCAGCATGTGGGCGATCTGCATGTCGCCGCGCAGGTAAGCCATGCCGGGCACCAGTTTGTCAAGCACCAGGCCCGATGCGACGACGATCAGGCCCAACCCCAGCACACCGCCCCAGAAGACCACCTTTTCGCCGGCATTGAAGCGGTGCGACGGCACCTCGGTACCGCCCAGCAGGCCGCCGCCGCGCAGCATCCAGGCCCAATCCTCTTTGCGGGGCAAGTTGTCTTTCACAAAAGTGATGAACACGATCACCAGCGAGACGGCAAACAGCGGGCCGGCAAAGTTGTGCGCGGTCTTGAGCGCGTAGGTCAGCCCGCCAAACAGCGTGCCGCCCAGCACCGGCAGCAAGAAAAACTTGCCAAAGGCCATCACCAGGCCCGAGACGGCCAGCACCCCGAAGGCGATGGCGTTGGACCAGTGGGCGGCGCGCTCCAGCGGCGTGAAGCGCTCGATGACGCGGCCGGTGTCGGCCTCATGCCCGCCCAGCGCGCCCTTGCGCCAATAAAACAGCGCCAGCGCGAGCAGCACGATCAGCACCAACGCGCCACCGTACGGCAATATCCACTGGTTGCGCACCTGGCGCCAAGCCTCTCCGCCGTTGGTCAGGCGTGAGCCCGGGTACTGCACAAAGGGCTGGATCAGCGCGCCTTTTTCAGCGCCGGGCAGGTTGCTGGTGCCCAGCGTGTTGCCCGAATCGCGCACCGCACGCCAGAACGGCGCGTTGTTGCCGGGCTGGGTCTTGCTGCGCTGGGCATTGCTGTCGTCGGCTTTGGGATCGGCCGGGGCCAAAAAACCGGCCGGCGGGCCTTTGGGCGCTGCCGCACCGTCGGCGGCAATCACCGCAGCGGGTGGGGTGGCGCTGGTCGCGGGCTGCGCCAGCAATGCCGGGCTGGCTGCGCCCAGCGCGGCCGCCAGCAAGGCCGGCGCCAGCCAGCCGGGGGTCAGTTTTTGCAGGGTTTGTCGGGTGATGTGGGGCATGCGCACTCCTTGGCCGGTGGCCGCATCAAGGTCAAGGTCAGGGCTTGGCCGGCGCGCGGGAATACTCGTTCTGGCCCTGCGAGCGGTTGCGCAGTTGCTGCTCCCAGGTCGCTTGATCGCCGCCTTTCCAGCCGGGCGCGGCATACGCGGTGGGTGCGCCGTCCCAGGCCTGGCCGTCAGATTTTTTGGTCGCGGCGGTCTGCGGTTTTTCAGCACAACCGCCCAGCAGCGCAGCGCCCAGCAAGGCAGCCGCCCAAGGCATCGGCAGCGTCATGATTTGACGGCCTTGGGCTGGGCCGCGCTGCCGCCAGCGGGTTTGCCGTAGGCGGTGCCCCAGCCCCAGACCTCACTGCCCTTGCCGCGCGTCAGCACCCGGGTGCGGAAGATGTCGGCCACCACATCGCCGTCACCGCCCAGCAGGGCCTTGGTGCTGCACATCTCGGCGCAGGCCGGCAATTTGCCTTCGGACAAGCGGTTGCGGCCGTATTTCTCGTACTCGGCGTCGCTGCCGTTGGCCTCGGGCCCGCCGGCACAGAAGGTGCACTTGTCCATCTTGCCGCGCAGGCCAAACGTGCCGTTGGT
>JANMKO010000002.1:0-4154 GCA_031372085.1 Betaproteobacteria bacterium | reverse complement strand
GCCCGGCTGCAAGTGCCGCATGTGCGGCAGTACACCGAGGACCGCGAGCTGACGGCCTGGTTTTTGATCGACTTGTCGGGCAGCGTGGATTTTGGGTCGGACGGGCGCAGCAAGCGCGCGGTGAGCGAGGGCTTTGTGGCGGCGCTGGCGCGCTTGCTCACCCGCCACGGCAACCGGGTGGGCGCCGTGCTGTACCGGCCCGGCGCGCCGCGCGCTGCAACCGTGCTGCCGCCCGGGGCCGGCCGGCGCCAGGTGCTGCAATTGCTGGCGCAGATGCGGGCGCCGGCGGTGGCGGTGGCGCCAGGGCGGGCACCGTCGGCGCGGCGTGGCGCGGCCGGCAGCGCGCTGGCCGGTGCGCAACCCACCCGCCTGGCCGATCTGCTGGCCCGTGCCGAGGCGATGGTGCGGCGCCGCTCGCTCGTCTTTGTGCTGTCGGATTTCATCAGTGAGCCGGGCTGGGCCGCGCCGCTGGGCCGGCTGGCGCGGCGCCATGAGGTGCTGGCGGTGCGGCTGTTTGATCCGCTGGAAATGGCCCTGCCCGACATCGGCCTGCTGACGGTGCAGGATGCCGAGACCGGCGAGCAACTGCTGGTCGATACCCAGGACGCCGGGTTCCGCCAGCGCTTCGAGGCACTGGCGGCCCGGCATGAAGAGGATTTGCGCGGGCAATTGGCCGGTGCCGGGGTGGATGTGCTGGAGCTGGCCACGTCAGACGACCTGCTGGGCAGCCTGCTGCGCTACGTGGCGCTGCGCCGGCAGCGGGCGCGTGCGGTGTCGGGCCACCGGATGCCGGCGGCGCTGCGCTCGGCACGCTCGGCTTGATGTCAGGGCCGGGTTTTTTGGCCCTGTCTGCATGGTGTCGGCAGAATTTGATGCACCCTCACCCCCACTCTCTCCCGCAGGCGGGCGAGGGCGCCACTCAAGTCCCTCTCCTGCCTGCGGGAGAGCGAGCCGCCCAAGTCCCTCTCCCGCCTGCGGCAGAGGGCGCCACGCAAGACCCTCTCCGGCGCACAGCAGAGGGCGCAACCCGAGCCGACCACCATGAACCTGCTTTGGCCTGACTGGTTGTGGAGCCTGCTGCTGCTGCCGGCGCTGGTGTTGGCCTACCTGGCGTTGCTGGCGCGGCGCAAGAAAAACACCGTGCGGCTGGCCAGCGTGGCACTGGTGCGGCAGGCGATGGGCGCCGGCCCGGGCTGGCGCCGCCACCTGCCGCCCGCGCTGCTGCTGGCGGCGGTGGCCGTGCTGCTGCTGGCCAGTGCCCGGCCCACGGCCCGGCTCAAATTGCCGTCGCAGCAAGAAACCATCGTGCTGGCGATGGATGTGTCGGGCAGCATGCGGGCCACCGACGTGGCGCCCAACCGGCTGGTGGCCGCGCAAGTGGCGGCCAAGACCTTTGTCGCCGGCCTGCCGCGCACGGTACGCATCGGCGTGGTGAGTTTTGCCGGCACTGCGGCCATCGTGCAGGCGCCCACCTTCAGCCGCGAGGATGTGGTGGCGGCCATCGACCGCTTCCAGTTGCAGCGCGGCACGGCCATCGGCTCGGGCCTGGTGCTGGCGCTGGCCACGTTGTTTCCGGACGAAGGCATCGATCTGTCGCAGATCACCGGCCAGAAGGCGATGCCGCCCACGCCCGACGAGGCGAAAGCCAAAAAGCCGTTTGTGCCGGTCGAGCCCGGCAGCTATTCGTCGGCGGCGGTGATCTTGCTCACCGACGGCCAGCGCACCACCGGGCCCGATCCGATGGAGGCGGCCAAGATGGCGGCCGAGCGCGGCGTGAAGGTGTACACCGTGGGCGTGGGCACCAAAAACGGTGAGGTGATCGGCTTCGAGGGCTGGAGCATGCGGGTGCGGCTGGACGAAGAGACGCTGAAAAACATCGCCAACGTCACCCGGGCCAACTACTTTTACGCCGGCACCGCCGAGGATTTGAAGGCCGTCTACCAGGGCTTGAGCAGCCGGCTGGTGGTGGAGACCAAAGAGACCGAGATCACCGGCCTGCTGGCGGCTGCCGGCGCACTGCTGGCACTGCTGGCGGCGGGCTTGAGCGTGTGGTGGTTTGGCCGGGTGATGTGAGTTGGCGGTGCGCTGCGGCGGCGCCGGCCGTGCCACGGCCGCCCGACGCGGCAGACCCTCTCAGGCGCCGTCCTCGCCCACCAGCGCCGCACCCAGCCCGGCCACCAGCGCTTGCAGCGCGCTGTCGATCTGGCGCGCCTGCTGGCGCAGCGTGTCCAGGCCGGTGTCGGCGGACGGGCGGCTTTGCTGCTCCAGGGTCTGCGCCAGGTGTTGCAGCTGGGGCGCACCCAGGGTGGCCGCCAAGCCGTGCAGAGAGTGCGCCACCCGCCACAGCGCGTCGGCGCTGGCCGCCGGGTCGGTCAGCGTGGCCGGGCGCTGGGCGTATTGGCGGGTGAAGCTCAGCAGCACCCGGGTCAGCACGTCCTCGCGCCCGCCCAGGCGCGCCAGCACGTCGGCAAAGTCGAAGCCGGGCACGGCCTGCAGGCGCTGCGCCAGAGACGCCGCCGGGGCGGGGGTGGCGGCCAGGGCAGGCCGGGGTGCCTGCGGCGCGCTGGCGACCGCCTCAACCGCCGTCAGCCCAGCGCCCGCCAGGCCCGCGCTTGCCGAGTCGACCGGCAGCCGATGCGCCGGCGCGACCGGCGCGCTCGGCGCGCCCGGCCCGTCCGGCCTGACCGGCGCGTCCGCCCCGTCCGGCCGGATCGGCGCGGTGGCGGTCTGCGGCAGCCAGCGCAGCAGCAGGGTGTACAGCCGGTCCGGATCAACCGGCTTGGCGATGTGGTCGTCCATGCCGGCGGCCAGGCAGGCGTCGCGGTCCTCGCCAAAGGCGTTGGCGGTCATCGCCAGGATGGGCAGGTGGGCGCTGCGCTGGGCCGTCAGGCGGCGTATCTCACGCGCCGCCGCCAGGCCGTCCATGCCCGGCATCTGCATGTCCATCAGCACCAGGTCGGGGGCCGTGGCGGCAATCGCCCCGCTGGCGTCGGTGGCCGTGGCCAGCGCCACCGCCTGCTCACCGCCACTGGCCTGCACCACCCGCAGGCCCACGGCCTGCAGCAGCGCGGCGGCCACCTCCAGGTTGACGGGGTTGTCGTCCACCACCAGCACCCGGGCGCCGGGCGCACGCGCGCGCAGTGCCGCCTCGGCAACGGTGGGCGGGGTGTCGTCGGCCGGCAGCAGGGCACCCTGGCGCTGCACGATGCGCAACAGCGTGTCGTGCAGCGACGACGCACTGATCGGCTTGACCAGCACCGCATCGAAGCCCACCTCACGCGACGCCTGGCGCATGCCGGGCTCGTCATAGGCGGTGACCAGCAGGCTGGGCGGCAGGCCGCTGCCCAGCAGCGTGCGCAACTGACGCAGGGTTTCGATGCCGTCCAGCGGCGCCATGCGCCAGTCGATCACCAGCAGATCGGGTGCGTCGCCCCGGCGCAGCGCCTGTTGCACCCGCGACAGCGCCGCCGGGCCGGATGCATCGGCGTCCACCTGCAGGCCCAGCAATTCGAGCCGGTCGCGCAGCGCCACGCGGCTTTCGTCCAGATCGTCCACCAGCAGCGCGCGCAGCCCGCGCAGTGACGGCGGCGGCGCGCTGTCGGGTTGCTGGGTGTCGATGTGCAGCCAGGCGGTGAACCAGAAGGTGCTGCCCTGGCCGGGCACGCTGTGCAGGCCGGCGTCGCCGCCCATCAGCTGGGCCAGATTGCGTGTCAATGCCAGGCCCAGGCCGGTGCCGCCGTAACGCCGGCTGGTGCTGCTGTCGGCCTGCTGGAAGGCGCTGAACAAGGTGGCCTGGTGGGCCGGGACAATGCCGATGCCGGTGTCGCGCACCTCGAAGCGCACCAGCAGCCGGCCATCGGCGGCGGTTTGCACCGGCTCACCGCGCACCCGCACCCAGCCCCGGTCGGTGAACTTGATGGCGTTGGACAGCAGGTTGAGCAGCGCCTGCGACAGCCGCGTGGCGTCACCGCGCAGGCGCTGCGGCAGGTGGTCGGCGTCGAGCACCAGCTCCAGCCCTTTTTGGCGCGCCCGGTCGGCCACCATCTCGCAGGTGCGCGCCAGCATCGCGTCAACCTGGAAGCTGACGTCCTCCAGCGCCAGCTTGCCGGCCTCGATCTTGGACAGGTCGAGGATGTCGCTGATGATTTGCAGCA
>JANMKO010000287.1:0-2049 GCA_031372085.1 Betaproteobacteria bacterium | reverse complement strand
TCGGCGCGGGATCGTGCGTCTTGCCAGTACAGCCGCCAGACCGCGCCGTTGCTCAAGATGCCCCATTTGACGCGGCGGTCGGCCACCACATCCACCCGGCTCAGGTAGCGCAGCATTTGCGACGACGGGGCGTCGGGGTCTGACGGCTCGTCCGGGTTGCCCCGGTCGAGCGGTTTGAGCCAGCGCTTGGCCTCCAGGATGGCCAGGCCGTGGCGGATGCGGCGGTCGTCCTTGGGCTCGGCGGTGGCCGCAGCCTTGGCGGCGGCGTTGGGGAACAGCAGCAGGTCGAGCACGTCCTCCCGGCGCTTGCCGGAGAGGTTGACTTGCGGCAGGGTGTCGGCGCCCCAGCCGAGCTGGCAGAGCACCGGCTTGATGAGCAACTGCTCGGTCTGCGCCTCGTTGAGCGCGGACTGGCTGCTGTACGGCGCATACAGGGCTTGCAGCGCGGCGCTGAAGTGGTGCAGCGCGTCGTCACTGAAGGCCAGCCACGGCGGCGTGTCGCGGATGCCGCGATGCAAAAAATCCTGGGTGAAGAGTTGGCCTTGCATGGGCGGGGCAGTGTAGCCAGTGGGTTTTTTGGGAGGGTGTGGCGGATCGACGGCCGTCACCCAGGGAGAGAGCAGCCAATCACCCCCGATTTCGACCGACCGACCGCACCCGCCCCGCGCTGCAATGCAAGGTTCAACCCGCTCGCCCGGCTCAGCCCGGCAACGCAGCGGCCCGTGCGTCGGCAAAACAGCATCAAGGACAACACCCCATGCCCACCTGGTTGATCGCGCTGGACCGCCACTTCCCGATCCGCTACCTCACGCTGCTGGCGGCCATGCTGGCGCTGCTGGGTGGCGCGGGGCTGTGGGCGCAAACGGGACAAGGCGCCTGGCTGGCGCTGCTGGGCGCCGCCGGGCTGGTGATCGGCGTGCGGGACCTGCGCCAGACGCCGCGCGCGCTGCTGCGCAACTACCCGGTCATCGGCCACCTGCGGTTTTTGCTGGAGTGGATCCGGCCCGAGATCCGCCAGTATTTTTTGGAGAGTGACCGCGAGGCGGTGCCGTTCTCGCGCCAGCAGCGCTCACTGGTCTACCAGCGCGCCAAGGGCGAGCCCGACAAACGCCCGTTTGGCACCCAGCTGGATGTGCACCAGCCGGGCTATGAGTGGATCAACCACTCACTGCAACCCACCCAGTTGCCCAGCCACGACTTCCGCACCCCCATCGGCGGTGACCGCTGCACCCAGCCGTACTCGGCCAGCCTGTTCAATATCTCGGCGATGAGTTTTGGCGCGCTCAGTGCCAATGCCATCCTGGCGCTGAACCGGGGCGCCCAACAAGGTGGTTTTGCGCACGACACCGGTGAGGGATCGATCAGCGCCCACCATCGCCAGCACGGCGGTGACTTGATCTGGGAGATCGGATCGGGCTACTTTGGCTGCCGCGATGACGACGGCCGCTTCAACGGCGCGCAATTCGAGGCCAATGCGCGTGACCCGCAGGTCAAGCTGATCGAGTTGAAGCTGAGCCAGGGCGCCAAACCGGGCCACGGCGGCGTGCTGCCCGGGCCGAAGGTGTCGGCCGAGATCGCCGCCGCGCGCGGCGTGCCGGTGGGGGTGGATTGTGTGTCGCCGGCCGCGCACAGCGCGTTCTCCACCCCGCTGGCGCTGCTGCGCTTTTTGGACCGGCTGCGCACGCTGTCGGGCGGCAAGCCGGTGGGCTTCAAGCTGTGCATCGGCCACCCCTGGGAGTGGTTTGCGCTGGCCAAGGCGATGGTCGAGAGCGGCCTGCTGCCCGACTTCATCGTGGTGGCCGGCGCCGCGGGCGGCACCGGGGCCGCGCCGCTTGAGTTCACTGATCACGTGGGCGCGCCGATGCAAGAGGGCCTGCGGCTGGTGCACAACACCCTGGTCGGGCTGACTTTGCGCAGCCGCATCCGCATCGGCTGCGCCGGCAAGATCGTCAGCGCGTTTGACATCGCCCGGGCGCTGGCGCTGGGTGCGGATTGGTGCAATTCGGCGCGCGGCTTCATGTTCTCGCTCGGCTGCATCCAGGCCCAGCA
>JANMKO010000027.1:0-3221 GCA_031372085.1 Betaproteobacteria bacterium | reverse complement strand
ATGAACCTGAATCCCGCAGAAATTTCCGAACTGATCAAGAGCCGCATCGAGGGCCTCGGCCCGACGACGGACATCCGCAATCAGGGCACCGTCGTGTCGGTCACCGACGGCATCTGCCGCGTGCACGGCCTGTCGGACGCGATGCAGGGCGAAATGCTCGAATTCCCGCCCGCACCCGACGGCTCGCCGACCTACGGCCTGGCGCTGAACCTCGAGCGCGACTCGGTCGGCGCGGTGATTTTGGGCGAGTACGAGCACATCTCCGAAGGCGATGTGGTGAAGTGCACCGGCCGCATCCTGGAGGTGCCGGTCGGGCCTGAGCTGATCGGCCGTGTCGTCAATGCGCTGGGCGCGCCGATTGACGGCAAGGGCCCGATCAACGCCAAGATGACCGACGTGATCGAGAAGGTGGCACCGGGCGTGATCGCCCGCCAGTCTGTCAGCCAGCCGGTGCAGACCGGCTTGAAGTCGATCGATTCGATGGTGCCCATCGGCCGGGGCCAGCGTGAGCTGATCATCGGCGACCGCCAGACCGGCAAAACCGCAGTGGCCATTGACGCCATCATCAACCAGCGCGGCCAGAACATGACCTGCGTTTATGTCGCGATTGGCCAGAAGGCATCGTCCGTCAAAAACGTGGTGCGCTCACTCGAAGCCAATGGCGCGATGGATTACACCATCGTGGTGGCGGCCACGGCGTCGGAGTCAGCCGCGATGCAGTATGTGTCGGCTTATTCGGGTTGCACGATGGGTGAGTATTTCCGCGACCGTGGGCAAGACGCGCTGATCATTTACGATGATCTGTCCAAACAGGCCGTGGCCTATCGCCAGGTATCTTTGCTGCTGCGCCGCCCGCCCGGCCGTGAGGCTTTTCCTGGCGATGTGTTTTATCTGCACAGCCGCCTGCTGGAGCGTGCCGCCCGGGTGAATGCCGACTATGTCGAAAAATTCACCAAAGGCGAGGTGAAAGGCAAAACCGGCTCTCTCACCGCGCTGCCGATCATCGAGACCCAGGCCGGTGACGTGTCAGCCTTTGTGCCGACCAACGTGATCTCGATCACCGACGGTCAGATATTTTTGGAAACCTCGCTGTTCAACAGCGGCATCCGCCCGGCCATCAACGCCGGTATCTCGGTGTCGCGGGTGGGTGGTGCGGCGCAGACCAAACTCATCAAGGGTTTGTCGGGCGGTATCCGCACCGACCTGGCGCAATACCGTGAGCTGGCGGCGTTTGCGCAGTTTGCGTCCGATCTGGACGAGGCCACCCGCAAGCAGCTTGATCGCGGCGCCCGCGTCACCGAGTTGCTCAAGCAGTCGCAGTATTCACCGCAGCCTATCAGCCTGATGGGCGCCACCTTGTTTGCCGTCAACAAGGGCTTCATGGACGATGTCGAGGTGAAAAAGATTCTGGCCTTTGAGCACGGCCTGCACCAGCATTTGAAAAGCAGCCACGCCGCGTTGCTGGCCAAGCTGGAAAACGACAAGGCGATGGACAAACCGGCTGAAGAAGAGATGACGGCCGCCATCACCGCGTTCAAGAAATCGTTCGCTTGAATATGGCCCAGCCCCGAAGCGCCTTCGGCGCCTGCCCCCCAAGGGGCCGACGCCAGCAGCCCGGCGCAGTCGGTTCTGCGGCGTCTGCTTGACAGGAGTGCCTCATGGCAGTTGGTAAAGAGATACGCGGCAAGATCAAGAGCTTCGAGAACACCAAGAAGATCACCAAGGCCATGGAAATGGTCTCGGCCGCCAAAATGCGCCGGGCGCAAGAGCGCATGCGCGCCGCCCGGCCTTATGCCGACAAGATCCGCAATATCACGGCCAATCTGTCGCAGGCCAACCCGGAATACCGCAGTGCCTACATGCGCACCGGTGGCACGGCCAAGGTCACCGGTTTCGTGGTGGTCACGGCAGACAAAGGGCTGTGCGGCGGCTTGAATACCAATGTGCTGCGCGCTGTCACCGCCAAATTGCGGGAGGTGCAGGCCGCCGGTGGCAAGGCCCAGGCCGTGGCCATCGGCAACAAGGGCTTCGGCTTTTTGAACCGCATCGGCGTCAAGGTGGTGAGCCATGCCACCCAGTTGGGCGATTCAGCCGTGCTGGACAAATTGATCGGCCCGGTCAAGGTGATGCTCGATGCCTTTGTCGCCGGCCAGGTGGATGCGGTGTACCTGTGCTACACCCGGTTCATCAACACCATGTCGCAAGTGCCGGTGATTGAGCAACTGCTGCCGTTGTCGGGCAGCCATTTGCAGCAGACCGCCGATGAAAAGGCGCTGTACGGCTGGGACTACCTCTATGAGCCCGACGCCGCCACGGTGATCGACGAGTTGCTGACGCGCTATGTCGAGGCGCTGGTGTTCACCGCCGTGGCCGAGAACATGGCCACAGAGCAGTCGGCCCGCATGGTGGCCATGAAGGCCGCCACCGAGAACGCCGGCAACCTGATCAGTGAGCTCAAGCTGATCTACAACAAGACCCGGCAGGCAGCGATCACCACCGAGTTGTCAGAGATTGTCAGCGGCGCGGCCGCGATCAGCGGCTAGAAACGATGCCCCCACGCTCACTGTCGTTCGCTGCCCCCCGAGGGGGCGCACTTGCAGCAGACCGGCAAAGCCGGCTCTGCGCAAGGACTTGGTTTCAGGCCAAGGCGAGTGGCGAGCTTGCCTGTCAATGAACCCTGTTTGAAGGATCGAGAAAATGTCAAATACCCAAGCCCAAGGCAAGATCGTCCAGTGCATCGGCGCCGTGGTGGACGTCGAGTTTCCGCGTGACCACATGCCCCGCGTTTATGACGCGCTCAAGCTCGAAGGTTTGGCGCTGACGCTTGAAGTGCAGCAGCAGCTGGGCGACGGCGTGGTGCGCACGATTGCGCTGGGGTCCAGCGACGGCCTGCGCCGTGGCCTGATGGTGAACAACACCGGGGCGGCCATCACGGTGCCGGTGGGCAAGGCCACGCTGGGCCGCATCATGGACGTGCTGGGCCGGCCGATCGACGAGCGTGGCCCGGTGGACCAGACGCTGACGGCATCGATCCACCGCAAAGCCCCCAGCTATGACGATTTGAGCCCGTCGCAAGAACTGCTGGAAACCGGCATCAAGGTGATCGACCTGATCTGCCCTTTTGCCAAGGGCGGCAAGGTGGGCCTGTTCGGTGGTGCCGGTGTGGGCAAGACGGTGAACATGATGGAACTCATCAACAACATCGCCAAGGCCCACTCGGG
>JANMKO010000270.1:0-5822 GCA_031372085.1 Betaproteobacteria bacterium | reverse complement strand
GCCGCGATGACCCCGCAGCAGTACGCCCAGGACAAGGCGGCGGGCAGCGGCTCGTCGTTTTATTACGCCTTTTTGTTCTTGCCACCGCCGCAGCGCGCCGCCATCACCGCGTTTTATGCCTACTGCCGCGAGGTGGACGATGTGGTGGACGAGATGCGCGACCCCGGCGTGGCGGCAACCAAGCTGGCCTGGTGGCGGCAAGAGGTGGCCAGCGCCTTTGACGGTCGTCCGTCGCACCCGGTGCTGCGGGCGCTGTTGCCGCACGCACCCGTCTACCAAATCAGCGCCGCGCATTTGCTGGCCGTCATCGACGGTTGCCAGATGGACCTGGACCAGACCCGCTACCTCGACTTTGCCGGCCTGCAGCGCTATTGCCAGTTGGTGGCCGGCGTGGTGGGCGAGGTGGCGGCGCGCATCTTCGGCCACACCCAGCCCGCCACGCTGGCCTATGCCCACCGGTTGGGCCTGGCGCTGCAGCTGACCAACATCATCCGCGACGTGGGTGACGACGCCCGCATGGGCCGCATCTACCTGCCGCAATCCGAGTTGCAGCAATTTGATGTCAAGGCCCATGAGCTGCTCAAGCGTGAATCCCCCTGGGGCTACAGCCCGCGCTTCACCGCGCTGATGCGGTTCCAGGCGGCGCGCGCCCACCAGACCTACGACGACGCGCTGGCCCTGCTGCCCGAGGCCGACCGTGCCGCGCAAAAGCCTGGCCTGATGATGGCCAACATCTACCGCAGCCTGCTGCGTGAGATCGAGGCTGACGGCTTCCAGGTGCTGCACCAGCGCACGTCGCTGACGCCGCTGCGCAAACTGTGGATCGCGCTGCGCACGCACTGGCGCGGCCGGTGACGTTGCGCGGGCGGCTTGACCAGCCCGATCCGCCTGGCTTGGCGCAGCGGCCAGCACCGCGCATCGCTGTCATCGGCGCCGGCTGGGCCGGCCTGGCGGCTGCCGTGCAGGCGGTGCAGCAAGGCGCGCACGTCACGCTGATCGAGTTGGCCGCAGCGCCCGGCGGCCGGGCGCGGCAACTGCACACCCCGGCCGGTGATTTTGACAACGGCCAGCACATCCTCATCGGCGCCTACACCCACACGCTGGCGTTGATGCGCCAGGTGGGCGCTGACCCGGATGCCCTGCTGCTGCGCCGGCCGCTGGTGTTGGCCACGCCGGACGGCCGGGGCCTGGCGCTGGGCGCCGGCCCCGCCGTGCCGGCCTTTGCCCGCGCCGTGCTGCAGGCCCGGGGCTGGCGCTGGGCCGACCGGCTGGCCCTGCTGCGGGCGGCGTCGGGCTGGTGGTGGCGCGGCTTTGCCTGCCCACCGGGCTGGACGGTGGCGCAACTGGCCGCCCGGCTGCCGGCGGCAGTGCGCCACGCGCTGATCGAGCCGCTGTGCGTGGCCGCGCTGAACACGCCGGCAGACCAGGCCAGCGCCACGGTGTTTTTGCGGGTGCTGAAGGACGCGCTGTTCAGCGGCCCCGGCGCGGCCGATCTGCTGCTGCCCCGGGCGCCGCTGTCGGCCCTGCTGCCGGCGCCGGCCTGGCGCTGGCTGGCGGCAGCTGGCGCCGATTGCCGGGCTGGCCGGCGGGTGATGTCACTGGCCGCAGCGCCGCCCGACGCCGCAGGCCACCCCGGATGGCAGGTGGACGGTGAGCCGTTTGACGCCGTGGTGCTGGCCAGCAGCGCCAAAGAGGCGGCCCGGCTGGTGGCACCCATCCACCCGGGCTGGGCCCGGACCACTGCGGCGCTGCGCCACGAGCCCATCGTCACCGCCTACCTGGCCGATGCCGGTTTGCGCCTGGCCCAGCCGATGCTGGCGCTGCCCACAGGCGCCCAGGCGCCGGCGCAATTTGTCTTCGACCTCGGCGTGCTGGGCGGCGAACCGGGTTGTTTTGCGTTTGTCGTCAGCGGCGCCGCACCCTGGCTGGCGCACGGGCTGGCGGGCTGTGCGGCGTTGGTCTTGCAGCAAGCGCGCCAGGTTTTTGCCGGCGCGTTCCAGGGCGCCGACAGCGCCGTGCTGCGCCATATCGGCGCCGAGCGCCGCGCCACCTTTGCCTGCACGCCCGGCCTGCACCGGCCGCCGATGGCCATTGCGCCCGGGCTGGTGGCCGCCGGTGATTACCTGGCCGGGCCCTACCCGGCCACGCTGGAGGGGGCGGTGCGGTCGGGCAATGCGGCGGCGCGGGCGCTGGCGTGAGGCAGCAGCAAATCACCGGTGTGCGCGCCCCAATTGCCAAGGCGCGCTACCACCATGTCGGTCGGCATTTCGCCATGCAAAATGGGCATGCAACCGGACCTCCTGATGACGACCAAAAAAGACGGGCAGACGCCAGCGATCCAGGTGATCGAGCGCTTGTTCTCATTGCTTGACGCGCTGGCGGCACACCGCGATCCGGTGTCGCTGAAGGTGCTGAGCGAGACCACCGGCCTGCACCCGTCCACCGCCCACCGCATCCTCAATGACCTGGCCATCGGCCGGCTGGTGGACCGGCCCGAGGCCGGCAGCTACCGGCTGGGCATGCGGCTGCTGGAGCTGGGCAACCTGGTGAAGGCCCGGCTGGACGTGCGCGACGCGGCGCTGGGCCCGATGCGCGAGCTGCACAAGTTCACCCACCAGCCGGTGAACCTGTCGGTGCGGCAAGGCGACGAGATCGTCTACATCGAGCGCACCTACAGCGAGCGCTCGGGCATGCAGGTGGTGCGGGCAGTGGGTGGGCGGGCACCGCTGCACCTCACGTCGGTGGGCAAATTGTTTCTGGCCCACGACGACCCGCAGCGGGTGCGCGCTTACGCCACCCGCACCGGCCTGTCGGGCCACACCCGCAACAGCCTGACCGACGTGCCGTCGCTGGAGCGTGACCTGGCGCTGGTGCGGCACAACGCGCTGGCGCGCGACGATGAGGAGCTGGAGCTGGGCGTGCGCTGCATGGCCGCCGGCATATTTGATGACCAGGGCCGGCTGATTGCCGGCCTGTCGATCTCATCTCCCGCCGACCGGCTGGAAGAAAGCTGGGCCGAGCGGGTGAAATCAACCGCCGCGCAGATTTCAGCGGCGCTGGGCCACCGGGCTGTTTGAGTTTTTGGCGCTACCCGCCGTCAAGACGTGCGCTGCGCCACCACCGCCTGCACGGCCGACTCACCCAGCCATTTGCGGATGCGCTCGGCATCGCCAATGCGGGAGTATTTGCCGGTGGAATCGAGCAACACCATGATCAGCTTGCGCCCGGCCAACTGGGCCTGCATCACCAGGCAGCGCCCGGCCTCACTGATGTAGCCGGTTTTTTGCAGGCCGATGTCCCACTGCGGGCTGCGCACCAGGCCGTTGGTGGTGTGGAACTGCATCATGCGTTTGCCCACCGCCACCTGCGCGTCATGCGAGGTGGTCAGCTCACGCAGCAGGGGCACGCGGTGTGCCGCACCCACCAGCAGGGCCAGGTCTTGCGCGCTTGACTGGTTGAGGCTGGACAGGCCGGTCGGCTCCACGTAGTGGGTGGCGCGCATGCCCAGCACGGCGGCCTTCTGGTTCATGGCCAGCACAAACGCCGCCAGACCGCCCGGGTAGTGGCGGCCCAGCGCATTGGCGGCGCGGTTCTCGGACGACATCAGCGCCAGGTGCATCATCTCGCCGCGCGTCAGTTGCGTGCCCACCGCCAGGCGCGACCGGCTGCCTTTTTCAGTGTCGATGTCGTCCTGGGTGATCGTCAGCACATCGTCCATCGACTGGCGTGACTCGCTGATCACCAGCCCCGTCATCAGCTTGGTGATGGATGCAATCGGCAGCACGGCGCCGGGGTTTTTGCTGAACAGCACCTCATTGGTGTCTTGATCGATCACCAGCGCCACGCTGGATCGCAGCGCCAGCGCGTCCACGCCGGCATGCAGGCCCTGCAGCTGGCCAAAACTGGCCTGGGCCGGTGCCTCGGCCACAGCAGCCACGCGCCGGGCGTGGGCGGTGCGCGCCGCGAGCCGGCTTTTGGTCACGGTGGCGGCTTTGTGCACCGACGCCTTGCGGTGTTCAGTCTTGGCCTGTGCAGGCGCCGCAGCGGCAACGGCAACACACAAGCCCAGCAGCAGCGATGGCAGTGACGATTTCATGGGTCCGGGCCGGTGAGATGACAAGCGAAGGCGCAGTGTAGGCCACCGCAAAAACATGCGCAAGATCAGAAACTTGCGCGTACTTTGTGAAGTGACCTCAGAGCCTTCTGACGCGGCGCAAAACCCGGCAAAACTGGGCGTTTACCCTTGCGCCGCTACCCGCTCCAGATTGGCATGCAGCTTGTTCAAGGCTGCCAGGTAGGCTTTGGCGGAGGCCACCACGATGTCCGGGTCGGCCCCCACGCCATTGACCACCCGCCCACCCAGTTGCAGCCGCACCGTCACTTCACCTTGAGATTCTGTGCTGCCGCTGGTGATGGCATTGACCGAATACAGCACCAATTCAGCGCCACTTTGCACCTGCGATTCAATCGCCTTCAGGCTGGCATCAACCGGGCCATTGCCGTCGCTCTCGGTGTGGTGCTCGGTGGTGCCGGCCGAGAACACCACCGCGGCTTGAGGCCGCTCACCGGTCTCGGAGTGCTGGCGCAGCGACACCAGGCGGTAGTGCTCATGCTCACGCGCGGCGCTTTCATCGCCGGCCAGCGCAATGATGTCCTCGTCAAAAATCTCGCTCTTGCGGTCGGCCAGGTCTTTGAAGCGGGCGAAGGCGGCGTTGATCTCGCCTTCGCTCTCAAGCGCCAGCCCCAGCTCTTGCAGCCGCTGTTTGAAGGCATTGCGGCCCGACAGTTTGCCCAGCACGATCTTGTTGGCGGCCCAGCCCACATCCTCGGCGCGCATGATCTCGTAGGTGTCGCGGGCTTTGAGCACCCCGTCCTGGTGGATGCCGCTGGCGTGCGCAAACGCATTCGCGCCCACCACCGCCTTGTTGGGCTGCACCACAAAACCGGTGGTCTGGCTGACCATGCGGGACGCCGCCACGATCTGGCTGGCGTCGATGCCCACATCCAGGTTGAAGTAGTCGCGCCGCGTCTTGACCGCCATCACCACTTCTTCAAGTGAGCAGTTGCCGGCGCGCTCACCCAGGCCGTTGATGGTGCATTCCACCTGGCGGGCGCCGCCGATCATCACACCGGCCAGTGAATTGGCCACCGCCATGCCCAGGTCGTTGTGGCAATGCACGCTCCACACCGCCTTGTCGGAGTTGGGGATGCGCTCACGCAGGTTGCGGATGAACGCACCGTACAGCTCGGGCACGGCATAGCCCACGGTGTCGGGGATGTTGAGGGTGGTGGCGCCCTCGTTGATCACGGCTTCGAGCACCCGGCACAAAAAATCGGGGTCAGACCGGTAACCGTCTTCGGGGCTGAACTCGATGTCGTCACACAGGTTGCGGGCAAAGCGCACCGCCAGTTTGGCCTGCTCAAACACCTGGTCGGGTGTCATGCGCAGCTTTTTGTCCATGTGCAGCGCACTGGTGGCAATAAAGGTGTGGATGCGTGAGCGCCGGGCGCCGGCCAGCGCCTCGGCGGCGCGGGCGATGTCACGGTCATTGGCCCGGGCCAGTGAGCAGACGGTGGCCTCTTTGATGTGCTGGGCGATGGCTTTGACGGCCTCAAAATCACCGTTGCTCGACGCCGCAAAGCCGGCTTCGATCACGTCTACCCGCAGCCGCTCCAGTTGGCGGGCGATGCGCAGTTTTTCGTCGCGTGTCATCGACGCGCCGGGCGACTGCTCACCGTCGCGCAGGGTGGTGTCAAAAATGATCAGTTTGTCGGCCATGCGGGTCTCCTTGAATGGTTTAAGCGGTGACGGCCGAGACCGC
>JANMKO010000024.1:0-6983 GCA_031372085.1 Betaproteobacteria bacterium | reverse complement strand
GGCATCGTCGGCACCCATGCCGGCGACATGATTGGCGAGGTGGCGCTGGCCATCGAGATGGGCGCTGACGCGGTGGACATCGGCAAGACCATCCACCCGCACCCCACGCTGGGCGAGAGCATCGGCATGGCCGCCGAGGTGGCGCACGGCAGCTGCACGGATCTGCCGCCGGTCAGGCGGTAGCCAGGGCGGGCGGCGGGCGGTGGGCGGTGGGCGGTGGCGCTCAAGTCGCCGCCCATCCGGACGACAACACAGCAAGCGGGCACCTGCCTGGCCGGCAGGCGACGCCGGCCGGCGCTGCCCATCCCCTTGTGTGATGCCGCCCTTCGCGCCGCCCCGGCGCGCCCCGTGCCATGCCCGACACCGCCCTCTCCCTGCCCGTCCACCCGCCGCCGCCACGCTGGCCCGAGGCCGGCCTGGTCATGCTGGGGCTGCTGTGCGCCGGTGGCGCTGCCGTGGCGGCCAGCCGGGGCCAGGCGGCGGTCGCTGTCTTGCTGGCGCTGTTGCTGGCGCTGGCCGGCGGCGCGCTGGCCGGCTGGGCCTGGTCGCGCCATCGGCTGGCGGCGGGCCTGGCCGGTTTGCTGCAAGAAGCATTGCACCCGGCACTGCATCCGGCGCTGCATCCGGCGCTGCACCCCGCGCTGCACCCCGCGCCCGTTCACCCAGGCAGCGCCCACCCGCCCCGGCACGGCGCCGCCCAGGGCGCCGGCTTGGCGCTGCCCACCCCTCAGCCCACCCGTCAGCCCACCGCGCAGCCCACCGCGCCGCCAGCCCCGGCGCTGGCGCTGTTGCGCCCACTGGCCGACGGCCTGCAGCAACTGCGGCTGCGCCAGCAAGCGCTGTTCAGTGCCCAGGCCGAGCAACTGGAGGTGCTGCGCCAGCAGGCGCACAGTGACGGGCTGACGGGCCTGGCCAACCGGCGTCACTTCCTGGCCACGCTGGACGGCTTTCTGGCCGCTGACGGTGCGCCCGCCGAGGCCGGCCTGCTGCGGTTGCGGGTGTGTGATCTGCAAGGCATGAACCAGCGCATCGGCCAAGCCGCCACCGACCAGGTGCTGCAAGCCCTGGCACAGGCGCTGCAGGCTTACCCCGATCGCATCGCGCGTTGCAGCGCCGGCCGGCTGGGCGGGGCTGACTTTGCCCTGCTGCTGCCGGTGGGCGGCATGGCGGCCGAGACTGCTGCGTCGCTGCTGCAGGTGCTGGTGCGGCCGGTGCAGCGCATCGATGCAGCGGCCCGGGTGGTCGCCAGCGGGGTGGAGCTGTGCTCGCCGCTGACAGCAGCCCAGGCCCTGGCGCTGGCCGACGCGGCGCTGGCCGGTGTGCTGGCCGGCGGCAGCGGCACTGCGGCCGCAGACGGATCGGCGACCCTGCCCGGGCCCACCACGGCGCCCGCCACACCGCCCGCCACACCGCCCGCCACACCCGCCGACGCCGTCCGGGCCGAGGCTGCCTGGCAGCGCCGCATCGCCCGCGCGCTGGTGCAGGGCCGGGTGGCGCTGGGTGAGTTTGCGGTCTGCACCGCCGACGGCCGGCTGCTGCACCTGGATTGCCCGTTGCGCGTGCAGCTGGTGGCCGACGGCCCGCTGGAGCCGGCGGCGCGCTGGCTGTCGCTGGCCACGCGCAGCCGGCTGTGCGCCGCCGCCGATGAGCGGGCGCTGGCCCTGGCACTGACAGCCATCGCCCGCGACGGTGTGGCGCGCTGCATCAATGTGGCGGCGCAATCGGCCGCATCGGCCGAGTTTGTGGCCGGCGTCACGCGCCGGCTGGCGGCCGAGCCCGAGCTGGCCTGCCGCCTGTGGATCGATCTGCCCGAGTCGCTGGCCATCGACCAGCCGCTGCTGGTGCGGGCCTTGTCGCGGCGCTGGCGCCCGCTGGGCGTGATGCTGGGGCTGGAGCATGCCGGCCAGGGCCTGGCCCGCATTCCGCAGCTGATCGACCTGGGGCTGGACTGTGTGCGCATCGACAGCCGGTTTGTCAACGGCATCGCCGGGCCGGGTGCCGCCGATGCGCGGCGCCACCTGCAAAGCCTCGTCAAGCTGGTGCAGACGGTGGGCCTGCAGGTCAGCGCCGAGGGCGTGCGCGCAGACGATGATCTGGCGGTGCTGTGGTCGCTGGGCTTTGATGCCGCCACCGGGCCGGTGATGCCGGCGGTGACTGCGGCGGCGGATGCGTCGGCGGTGACGGCCGCCGGTTAGCCGATGTCGGCGCAGTGCTGCGGGTAGGCACCGGCCTGCCGGCAGGCAAAAAAGTGCTTCAGCGTCTCACGCACGGTGCGAAACGCGATCTCGTCCCACGGAATCTCATGCTCGTGGAACAAGCGCGCCTCCAGCGTCTCGCTGCCGGGGTCCAGCGTGGTGTCCAGCATCCTGGCGCGGTAGAAAAAATGCACCTGGCCCACCCGCACCACATTCAGCACGGTGAACAGGTCTTGCAGGGCCACCCGGGCGCCGGCTTCTTCAACCGTCTCGCGCAGTGCGCCGTCGGCCAGCGTCTCACCCAGCTCCATGAAGCCGGCCGGCAGCGTCCACAAGCCGTAGCGCGGCTCGATGGCGCGCCGGCACAGCAGCACCTGCTCTCCCCACACCGGCAGCGTGCCCACCACATTGAGCGGGTTTTCATAGTGGATGGTGGCGCAGGCCGGGCACACCGCGCGCGCTCGGTTGTCGTCGTCCGGCGTCTGGTAGGTCACGGCGGCGCCGCATTCACGGCAGTGTTTGATGCGGCGCATTTCGATCATGGTGGCCAAAAGTGTAGCGGGGTGCATGGCATCATCGCCGGCCATGAGCCTCGTCATCGCCGCGCCCGCCCAGCCCACCGTGCCGGTTGCCGGCGGTGGTTTGTTTCCGGTGCACCGCATCTACTGCGTCGGCCGCAACTACGCCGAGCATGCGCAAGAGATGGGTTTCACCGGCCGCGAGCCGCCGTTTTTCTTTTTAAAGCCGGCCGACGCGGTGTTGCCGGTGGCGCACGGCACGGTGGGCGAGATGGCCTACCCGCCGCTCACCGCCAACCTGCACCATGAGATCGAGCTGGTGGTGGCCATCGGCACCGGTGGCCGCAACATCGCTGCGGTTGACGCCGCCCGCCACATCTGGGGTTATGCCATCGGCCTGGACATGACCCGGCGTGATCTGCAAAACGACATGAAAAAGCAGGGCCGGCCGTGGTGCATCGGCAAGGCATTCGACGGCTCGGCACCGATCGGCCCGCTGCACGCCATCGGCCAGACCGGTGCGCTGACGAGCGGCGCCATCACCTTGTCGGTGAACGGCGTGCTGCGCCAGACCGGTGACCTGGCCGACTTGATCTGGACGGTGGCCGAGACCATCGAGACTTTGTCTAAAGCCTGGGCCTTGCAGCCGGGTGACCTGATCTTTACCGGCACCCCGGCCGGCGTGGGCGCGGTGGTGGCGGGGGATTTGATCGACGGCCGCATCGCCGGGCTGGGCCGCTTGCAGGTGCGCGTGGTCTGAGGCACGGTGCCCGCGCCGTTTGAGACCTGCCGAGACCTGCCGCCCCATGTTGCCCCAGGCGCTGCGGCCCGACTGGCCGGCCCCCCCCGGCATCACTGCGCTGATGAGCAGCCGGGCCGGCGGCATCAGCCGGGCACCGTTTGACAGCCTGAACCTGCGGCCGGCGGCGCTGTCAGCGCCCCGTGATCTGTTGGCCGACGCACCCGACGCCATCGCCGAGAACCGGCGCCGCTTTGCGCTGGCACTGGGCGCGGCGCCGGTCTGGCTGAACCAGGTGCACGGCACGGCCGTGCTGCGGCTCGGCGCCGAATCGCCTCAACCCGGTGCCGGCCTGGCGCAGGCCGATGCCAGCGTCAGCACCACACCCGGCGTTGCGTGCGCCGTGCTGGTGGCCGATTGCCTGCCGGTGCTGTTTTGCAGCGCCGACGGCAGCGCCGTGGCCGCCGCCCACGCCGGCTGGCGCGGGCTGGCGGCGGGGGTGATCGACAACACCGTGGCCGCGCTGTGCCAGGCCGCTGGCTGCCGGCCCGACCAGTTGCTGGCCTGGCTGGGGCCGTGCATCGGGCCGGCGGCGTTTGAGGTGGGGGCCGATGTGCTGCTGGCCTTTGGTGCCGATCTGCACGCACCCGATCCAGCGTTTTTTGTGCCCGGCCCGGGCCAGCACGGCAGCCCGCGCTGGCAGGCCAATCTGCCCGCGCTGGCCCGGCGCCGGCTGGCCGCGCTGGGCGTGCAGCGCGTTAGCGGCGGCACGCATTGCACCGTGGCCGATGCGTCACGGTTTTTCTCGTTCCGGCGTGACGGCGGCACCGGGCCCACCGGGCGCATGGCCGCTGCGGTTGCCATCCGTGGCTGACGTTACAAGCTCGGCCGCCTGCTCGGCCGCCTGCTCGGCCGCCTGGTCGGCCACTTGCTCGGCCGCCCGCCGCGCCCGCTTGCGCCCCGGCGTGCCCATCAGGTACAGCACCACAGACAACGGTAGCGCGCCATACAAAACAAGCGTAAAAAAGGCACCCAGCACCGTGCCCTGGGTCGAGGTGGCCTCGGCCACCGCCATCAGCAACACGACAAAAATCCAGGCGACGGCGACGATGTACATTTCAGATGGCGGTACGCAATATCACTTATTGAAAAGTCACGTCATGGTGCGGTAAGCTCACCGCCCTACAACACGACGCCTTGCACAGCATCGCACAGCGCCACCGGCGCCACTCGGACCAGGAGACAACCATGACGAAAAACACGCTGCCCGCCCTCGGTGACATGGCCACCGCCGCACAAGAAAGCGCCCAGGCCAGCGTCACGGCCGTGGGTGATTTGCTGAAGACGATGTCGGGCCTGAGCCTGCCCATCGACGCCCTGAGCACGCTGCAATCAAGCTACCTGACGCAGGCCGCCGCGATGTGGAACAGCGCACTCACCGGCTGGCAGCCCGGCGCGCAGCCACCGGCCCCGCTGGCTGACAAGCGCTTCTCGGCCCAGGCCTGGGGCCAGAACCCGGCCACCGCGCTGGTGGCGCAAACCTATCTGCTGAACGCCCGCACGCTGCTGCAGATGGCCGACAGCATGCAGGGCGACGCCAAATCCAAGGCCAAGGTGCGGTTTGCGGTGCAGCAGTGGGTGGACGCCGCCAGCCCGGCCAACTTTCTGGCCACCAACCCCGAGGCGTTGGCGCGGGCGGTTGAGACCGGCGGCGAAAGCATCGCCCAAGGCATGAAATTGCTGTGGAACGACATCGAGCAAGGCCACATCTCGCAAACCGACGGCAGCGGGTTTGAGGTGGGCCGCAACGTGGCCACCAGCGAGGGCGCGGTGGTGTTCGAGAACGCCCTGTTCCAGTTGATTGAATACAAACCCCTGACGGCCAAGGTGTTTGAGCGGCCGATGCTGTTTGTGCCGCCGTGCATCAACAAGTACTACATCCTCGATTTGCAGCCTGAGAACTCGGTGATCCGCTACACCGTGGCGCAAGGCCACCGGGTGTTTGTTTTGAGCTGGCGCAACCCCGACGACAGCCTGGCGGCCACCACCTGGGACGACTACATCGCCCAGGGCCCCCTCAAAGCCATCGAGGTGGTGCAGGCCATCAGCGGCGCCGAGACCATCAACACGCTGGGCTTTTGCGTGGGCGGCACGATCTTGACCACGGCACTGGCGGTGCTGGCCGCGCGCGGTGAGCAGCCGGCCGAATCGATGACCCTGCTCACCACCTTGCTCGATTTCTCGGACACCGGCGTCCTGGACGTGTTTGTCGATGAAGCGTCGGTGCACAAGCGCGAGACCAGCATCGGCGCCGACGCGCCCAAAGGCCCGGGCTTGCTCAAAGGCAAAGAGCTGGCCACCACCTTCAACCTGCTGCGGCCGAATGACCTGTTGTGGAACTACGTGGTGGGCAACTACCTGAAGGGCGAGGCGCCGCCGGCCTTTGACCTGCTGTACTGGAATGGCGACTCGACCAACCTGCCGGGCCCGATGTACTGCTGGTACCTGCGCCACACCTACCTCGAAAACACGCTGAAGGTGCCGGGCGCGCTCACCGTGTGTGGTGAAAAGCTGGACCTGGCCAAGATCAAGACGCCGGTCTTCATTTACGCCTCGCGTGAGGACCACATCGTGCCCTGGCAGGCGGCGTATTTGTCCACCGCCGTGCTGGCGGGCAGCAAGGAGAAGACCTTTGTGCTGGGTGCGTCGGGCCATATTGCCGGGGTCATCAACCCGGCGTCCAAGAACAAGCGCTGCCACTGGACAAACGCCAAGCTGCCGGCGCAGGCCGATGACTGGTTGAAGACTGCGGCCGAAAAGCCCGGCAGCTGGTGGCCCGAGTGGGCGGCGTTTTTGGCCAGCCACGGCGGCAAGCAGGTCGCCGCACCCAAAACCTACGGCAACCGCAGCCACCCGGTGATCGAGCCGGCACCCGGGCGCTACGTCAAACAAAAAGCCTCGGCCTGACCGGCTATTCTTTCAACCCCATCCTGGAGACCCGAACATGAGCACTGACATCGTCATCGTCGCCGCCGCCCGCACCGCCGTCGGCAAATTTGGCGGCACCCTGGCCAAGACCGCCGCGCCCGAGCTGGGCGCCACCGTGATCCGGGCCCTGCTGGCGCGCAGCGGCCTGGCCGGTGAGCAGATCAATGAGGTGATCCTGGGCCAGGTGTTGACAGCAGGATCGGGCCAGAACCCGGCCCGCCAGTCGGTGATCAAAAGCGGCCTGCCGCATGGCGTGCCGGGCTTGACGATCAACAAGGTGTGCGGCTCAGGTCTGAAGGCGGTGATGCTGGCCGCCCAGGCCATCCGCGACGGCGACAGCGACATCATCATCGCCGGTGGCCAAGAGAACATGAGCATGGCGCCGCACGTGCTGCCCAACTCGCGCGACGGCCAGCGCATGGGCGACTGGAAGCTGATCGACTCGATGATCACCGACGGCCTGTGGGATGTGTACAACCAGTACCACATGGGCACCACGGCCGAAAACGTGGCCAAGGAGTACGGCGTCAGCCGTGAGCGGCA
>JANMKO010000233.1:0-11295 GCA_031372085.1 Betaproteobacteria bacterium | reverse complement strand
GGGCTGTGAGCGACTTTGAACAGGCACTGCTGCGTAACGAGCGGCCGGATAAATCAATCGAGGTCGTTTCGAACATTGTCGATATTCCCGGATCAGCGACGCCGTTTTCCCTCCGCAGGGACTTCCTTTTTATCGGCAGTTTTCAGCACACACCAAATATCGACGCCGTGCTTTTTGACCGCACGCGCGTCGAGCCAACCGATGCTTCTTTCAAGGAGGCGATTGCGTTTGCCACGGCTGGCCATTTTGACGGCTATGTTGCCGTCGGCGGCGGCTCCAGCATGGACACCGCCAAAGCGGCCAACCTCTATGCCACCTATCCAGCCGATTTTCTCACCTATGTCAACCCGCCGATTGGCCAGGGCCAGGGTCAGTGTCAGCGCACGCGCCCGCGCCGACGTGGGCATCAGCGCCAACCAGCAGGCCAGGCCGCGCAGCAACCGGCTCATGCCAGAAAGTGCCGCGTCACCGCGTCGGCATCAAAAGCCCCGTCAAGAAACAGCGGGCGCAGCCGCTGTGCGGCAAAACACTGCTGCAAGGCATCGCGGCGCTGCTGGTGCGCCCGGGCCAGCCGATCACGCAGCGCCGGGCGCAACCACCACAGCGCGCGCCGGCCGGTTTCGGCATCGACCACGCTCAACAGCCCACGCGCCGCTGCGGGGCCGGCTTCTTGCTGATCACCCAGCACCACCGGCACCAGTGCATGGCCGGCCAGGCTGGCCAGCACGGCGCGCACGTCGGCCAGCGGGGCCTGGAAATCCGACACCAGAAACACCAGCGACCGGCGCCGGGGCAGGTGCCGCCAGGCCTGCAACAAACCGTGCGCGCTGCTGCCGTCCAGCGCCAGTGTGCGCAGCCGCGCGGCCAGCGCCGCACCGGCACCCCGGGCCCGGGTGGGCGCCAGCAGCAGGTCGCTGCGCACCTGCGCGGCACAGGCGACAAAGCCAAACGCATCGCCCTGCCGCCAGGCGGATGCGGCCAGGCTTTCAGTCAGATCGGCCAGCACCTGCTGGCGTGGCGGGCTGCCGGCAAAAGCCATCGACGCCGAGACATCGGCCACCAGCAGCACCGGCACGGCCAGGCGCAGGCTGTACTGGCGCACCATCCACTGGCCAAACGGATCACGCAGACTGGCATGCAGGTCCAGCCGGCGGGTGTCGCGGGCGCTGGTCAGCGGCACCTGGCCACGAAACTCGAACCCGCCTTCTCCGCCGCCGCTGCGGTGCGCGCCGGGCATGGCACCGGCCGCCCGGCCGGGCAGGCGGTAGTGCAGCTCGGGCACACGCCGGCCCGCGCTGGCCGCCGGTTCAGCCATCGCAGCCGCGCCTCACGGTGCCGCCACGGCGCCGAGGATGGCCTGCATCAGCGGGCCGGTGATCTCATGCCGGCGCATCTCGAACACCGGCTGCAAGCACAGCCGGTGGGCGATGACCTCAGCAAACACGGCCTGGATGTCTTCGGGCGTGACATGGCCGCGCCCGGCCAGCCAGGCGGTGACCCGGGCGGCACGCAGCAGCATGGCCATGCCGCGTGGGCTGGCGCCGGCCAGCATCAGCTCGGCGCTGTCCACGTCACTGAGCCGCACGCCGTAGCGCGCCGGCTCGGCCGTGGCCCGCCACAGCGCCAGTGCGTAGCGCTGCAAGGCATCGGACGACTGCACCGTTTGCTGGATCGCCTCGGCCACCGCATTCAGGCCCTCAAGTGCCAGCAGCGCCGGGGCCAGGCTGTGCACCAGGCGCTCGGTGTCGTGGAAGCGCGGATCGAATACCAGCGCCCGGCGCTCATCGTCATTGGCCGGCGCGTCGAGCGTGATCTCCATCATGAAGCGGTCCCGCGCGGCCGATGCGATCTCGAAGGTCTCTTCACGCTCCACCCGGTTGCGGTCGGCAAACACCAGCAAGTGCGGAAAGCGCCAGTCGCGGTTGAAAGCCGACAAGCAACGCTCGGCCATCACCCGCAGCAGCAGTGCATGCACCTGCGGCCGGGCGCGGTTGATCTCATTGAAAAAGAAGATCGCCAGTGATTCACCCTGCGCGATCAGCGGCCCGGGCGCCACGGCTGGCCGGCCGTCGGCACCGATGTAGGTGTGGTAAACCAGGTCGGCCGGCATCAGATCGACCGTGCCCTCGGCCCGGGCATAGCCGCCGCCCAGCACCTGGGCAAAGGCGCGCAGCAAGGTGGTCTTGCCCACGCCCACGTCGCCTTGCAGCAGCACATGGCCACGGGCAAACACGGCCGTGTTGACACGCCGGATGGCGCGGGCCTGGCCGATGACGGCGCGCGCCACCTCGGCCTCGACCGCCAGTGCCCGGCCGCGCCAATCGGCCAGATTTGTGTCTTGATCCTGCATGCCACTCCCGATGCCACCGCTGCCGTTGCGGCGCGTTGCCAGCGGGCGCTGCAAGCAAGACGCAAGCCGCGCGGCACCCGTCCCCAGCCGCCCTGGCGCTGGCGCCAAGCCGCTGAAACACTCTGTGCCAGCACTGGCGCAACAGCACCGGCGCACCTTGTTCGCCGGCTGCGGCACGCGCCACCGGGCCTTGTCGCCACGGGATGAGCGTGCGCCCAAATGGCTCAGCGTTTTCCCTGTCAGGGACATCCCGGGAGCTTGATTTGCACCGTCTCAATGCCGGGTCAAGCGGCTGATTTTCCGGGTTTCTGCGGAGTGTTTTTCAGGCCCGGATCGCCTGCAAAATCACGTCGGCTGTGGCGGCGTGCGGAGCACCGTCAGGGTCAACCCGAAGGTCTGACCTGACTGCCAAAACAGGCGCAGGAATTGCAGTTAAGGCTCGCCGTGTATCCGAGGCTTTGGTGTGGCTGACATCGTGTCTGCACACCGGGCTGAAGCCGGTCCCATTCACAAGGAGACATCCATGCGTCTTTCCAGTTTTTACGGGCGGCTTTTGTGGTCGCACATCGGGGTGGCAGCATTGCTGGCCACACCGCTCTTGGCATCGGCCAACGCCGATGTCGAGAAAAACATCGCCAATTCCAAGAATTGGGCGATGCAGGCTGGTGACATGTTCAACCAGCGCTACAGCAAGTTGAACCAGATCAACACCGGCAACGTCGGCAAGATGCAGGTGGCCTGGACGTTCTCCACCGGCGTGCTGCGCGGGCATGAGGGCTCGCCACTGGTGATCGACGGCAAGATGTACCTGCATTCACCGTTTCCCAACAAGGTGTTTGCGGTGGATCTGGACACCCAGAAAATCCTCTGGAAGTACGAGCCCAAGCAAGACCCGGCGGTGATCCCGCAGATGTGCTGCGACACCGTCAACCGCGGCCTGGCTTACGCCGAAGGCAAGATCTTCTTGCAGCAAGCCGACAGCAACCTGATTGCGCTCGACGCCAAGAGCGGCAAGCTGGTGTGGTCGGTCAAGAACGGTGAGCCGAAGCTGGGCGCCGTCAACACCAACGCGCCGCACATCTTCAAAGACAAGGTGATCACCGGCATTTCGGGCGGTGAATGGGGCGTGCGCGGCTTCATCGCAGCCTACAACCTGAGCGACGGCAAGCTGGCCTGGAAGGGCTACAGCGTGGGCCCGGACAGCGAGATGCTGATCGACCCCGAGAAAACCACCACCTGGACCGATGGTGCCGTCAAGCCGGTGGGCAAAGACTCGTCGCTCAAGACCTGGAAGGGCGACCAGTGGAAGATCGGCGGCGGCACCACCTGGGGCTGGTACAGCTACGACAAGGCGCTGAACCTGATGTACTACGGCACCGGCAACCCGTCCACCTGGAACCCGTCACAGCGGCCGGGCGACAACAAATGGTCGATGACGATCTTTGCCCGCGACGTGGACACTGGCATGGCCAAGTGGGTCTACCAGATGACGCCATTCGACGAGTGGGACTTTGACGGCATCAACGAGATGATCCTGGCCGACATCCCGGTCAAGGGCAAGCAGACCAAGGCGCTGGTGCACTTTGACCGCAACGGTTTTGGCTACACGCTTGACCGCACCAATGGCGCGCTGTTGGTGGCCGAGAAGTTCGACCCGAAGGTCAACTGGGCCACCCACGTGGACATGAAGACCGGCCGGCCGCAAGTGGTCAGCAAGTACTCCACCGCGCAAGCCGGCCCGGATGTCAACTCCAAGGGCATCTGCCCGGCGGCGTTGGGCAGCAAAGACCAGCAGCCGGCGTCGTTCGACCCGAACACCAAGCTCTTCTACGTGCCGACCAACCATGTCTGCATGGACTATGAGCCGTTCAAGGTCGAGTACACCGCTGGCCAGCCGTATGTGGGCGCCACCTTGTCGATGTACCCGGCGCCGGGCAGCCACGGCGGCATGGGCAACTTCATCACCTGGGACGCCGGCACCGGCAAGATCGTGCAGAGCCATGCCGAGAAGTTCTCGGTCTGGAGCGGCTCGCTCAATACCGCTGGTGGCCTGTCGTGCTACGGCACGCTGGAGGGTTACCTGAAGTGTGTGGATGCCAAAGACATCAACAAAGAACTGTTCAAGTTCAAGACCCCGTCCGGCATCATCGGCAACGTGTTCAGCTATGAGCACAAAGGCAAGCAGTTCATCGGTGTGTTCTCGGGCATTGGCGGCTGGGCCGGCATCGGCATGGCGGCGGGGCTGGAGAAAGACAGCGACGGTCTGGGCGCAGTGGGTGGCTACAAAGAGCTGAACCAGTACACCGAGCTGGGCGGATCATTGACCATCTTCGCGCTGCCCAACAACTGAGGGCTTGCGGGCCGGGTGGTGCAAACTGCCAGGCCCGCGTTTGTTGCGCTGTGTTTGACACGCTTGTTTGACATGTTTGTTTGAAACGCACCCCCGGGGGATCGGCGCCGCCATGCGGCCCGTCCCCCTTTTTTGTCACGGTGGATGATTTGCCCATGATTCGGAAATCGCTGTTCCTGCTGGCCCTGGCTGCTGCCAGCGGCATCTTTGCCAGCAGCACCTTTGCCCAGGCCCCGCTGTACCAGGTCAAAGACGGCTACAAGGTGGATGCCGACACGATGAAGGGCTTTCGCACCTGGCGCGCCGCTGCCTGTGATCGCTGCCACGGCGCCAACCAGGAGGGCCTGGTCGGGCCGTCGCTGTTGACCAGCCTGAAGACCCTGAGCAAAGAAGAATTCGTCAAGACGGTGCGTGAAGGCCGGCTTGAAAAAGGCATGCAGAGCTTTGGCACCAGCCCGCAGGTGATGGACAACATGGACCAGCTCTACGCCTATCTGAAGGGCCGATCGGACGGCGCCATCACCCGCGCCAAGGTCGAGCAGATGCCATGACGGCCGGCTGCCGCCCTGCGCCGCGACGCCGATTGCGTCAAATTTGCGGTTTTTACCAATTCAGTTGTTTCAAAGCGCTGCTGCTGGCACCTTTGCTGGCCGGCCTGCTGGGCGTGGCGCCTGACACCGCCCGGGCCCAGGACGCCGCTGTCCCGCGCACAGCGCTGCGGGTGTGCCAAGACCCGAACAACCTGCCATTCTCGAACCTGCGCGGTGAGGGCATCGAGAACCGCATCGCCGAGGTGTTTGGCAAGGCCCTGGGCCTGCCGGTGACGTATTTTTCGTTCCCGCAACGGCTGGCCTTCATCCGCAACACGTTGCGCTACAAATTGCCGGGCGAGGATTTCCGCTGCGACATCGTGATGGGCGTGCCGGTGGGGTTTGACCAGGTTTCAGTCACCAAGCCGTATTACCGGTCCACTTACGCGATGGTGTTTGCCAAGGGCACGGGGCTGGACGCGGTGCGCAGCAGCGACGACTTTCTCAAACTAGACCCTGCCCGGCTGGCCAAGTTGCGCATCGGCCTGTATGACCGCTCACCAGCGTCTGAATGGTTGAGCAAGCACGACCTGGTGGAGCGCGGTGTGCCCTACCAGATCATGAACGCCGACCCCGAGCAATACCCCGGCGAGATCATCGAGAAAGACCTGGCCGCCAACAAGATCGACGTGGCCATCGTGTGGGGCCCGATCGCCGGCTACTTTGCCCAGCGCGTGCGCACGCCGGTGCTGGTGGTGGTGCCGATGAAGTCCGAGCCGGGCGTGAAGTTCGATTTCCAGATGGCGATGGGCGTGCGCTACGGTGAGCGCGAGTGGAAGCAGCAGGTCGAGCAACTGATCGACTCGCGCCGGGCCGAGATCGATGCCATCCTGGCCGAGTTTGGCGTGCCGCTGGTCGATGACGCTGCGGCGTCGCCCGCCCGGCGCTGATGGGCGCCATGCGGCCCCCACTGCCCCGGCTGGCCCCGCTGGCCCCGTTGATTTGGGGGTGGCTTGTCTTGCTGGCTGGCATGCTGGCCCATGCCAGCGTTGCGGCCCAGGCGCCCTCACTGACCACCGACCCGTCGGCCCGCGAATCAGCGGTGCGCCTGTCGGCCAGCGTGCTGCGCATCGAGGCGCCGCAGCCGGGCGGCGGGTTTTCACTCGGCTCGGGCGTGCTGGTGGCGCCGGGCCTGGTGGTCACCAATTGCCATGTCACGCGCCAGTCCGAGACCTTGCGGGTGGTGCGCGGCGGCGTGCGCTGGCCGGTGACAGCGCAGCGCGCCGACATGGCGCACGACCTGTGCCTGCTGCACGCGCCGGGCGTGCAGGCCGCCGTGGTGCCGCTGGCCGACAGCGACGCCCATGCGCTGGTGATCGGCCAGCAGGTGACGGCGCTGGGCTACAGCGGTGGCATGGATTTGCAGCACAGCATCGGTGCGGTGGTCGATCTGCACCGCCTGGACGGCGGCCAGGTGGTGCAGACGTCCAACGGCTTCAACTCGGGCGCCAGCGGGGGTGGCCTGTTCGATGCCGAGGGCCGGCTGGTGGGCATCCTCACCTTCCGGCTGCGCGGTGGTGACCAGCACTACTTTGCCGCACCGGCACTGTGGGTGCGCCAGTTGCTGGCCACAGCCCGGCAAGAGGGCCTGCCCGCCGTGGCTGCACTCGACCCGGCGGCGCTGCCGTTCTGGCAGGTGCCCGGCGACCGCCAGCCACGCTTTCTGCGCGCCGCCCGGATGGTGCATGAGCAGCGCTGGCACGATCTGGCCGGCCTGGCCCAGGGCTGGCTGCAAGACGACGGCCACGACGGCGAGCCCTGGTATCTGCTGGGTCTGGCGCTGCACCAGCTGGACCAGCCGGCCGCCGCCCGGCAGGCGCTGGATTGCGCCATTCGCCTGCAGCCGCAACGCACGCTGGACGCGGCAGGGCCGGTGGCCCGGCGGGTGGCCGTCGGCCACAACATGCCGGTCTCCGGCGTGGCCTCCATCCCGTTGGCCAACCTGCCCGCCAGCCCGTCCACCCACCTGCCCGCCACCCCGCTGACCGACCTGTCCATCGACACCTGCCCAACATGATCTTCAAAAACATGGTCGCCCTGACCACTGCGCTGCTGGCGCTGTCCCTGCACAGCCTGCCGCTGCAGGCGGCCGACGATTATTCGGCCGCCGAGAAAGCGCTGTTCATCGACAACCAGTTCGGCGCGCTGAAACCGCCGCTGACCTTGCGCTACGCCTACCGCAAGGCCGGCAGCCTGGAGCCGGGCTTCGATGACACCGTGGCCATCACGCTGCGCCGCTCGGCCGAAGGCAATTGCTGCGCTGCCAGCACCGAGTTTTTGCACGGTGAGCGGGCGCTCAAGCTGCCCGATATCGAATCGACCCAGGGCAACCCGGCCATCCTGTATTTTTTGGAGCGCGACATCCGCGAGATGCAGCGCCTGACACAGGGCAAGCAAAACTACTTTCGCAAGCGCATCCGGATGGCGGTGTTTCAAGGCGCCACCTTGCGGCCGGTGCAGCTGGAATGGGCCGGCAAGCCGGTGGACGGCCAGGAGATCGTGATCTCGCCCTATCTGGATGACCCGCTGCGCGGCCGCTTTGAGCAGATGGCCGGCAAAGAGTATGTATTCACCCTGTCGGCCGCCGTGCCGGGCGGGGTGCACAGCATCCGCACCCGGGTGGCGGGTGGCGCTGCCGGCACGGCCACCGGCACCAGCGCGGCGGGCGCTGGCATGGCACCCGGCGCCACGCCCCTGTGGGTGGAAGAAATGCAGCTGATCGGCATCGGCCCGGCCCCCGCCATGGCCACGCCGGCTGCGGCCGCGCCGCGCAAACAACCCTGATGCCACTGCGCCAGCCCACCGTTCCAGACCACAGTTCCAACCCACAGTTCCAGCCCGCCGTTCCAGTCCCATTGCCGAGCCGATCCGCATGACATTGCCAACCCCGATCCTGGTCTGCACCGCGCTGGCCACCACGCTGCTGTCGCTGTGCGGCGCGGCGCAGGCCCATGACTACCCCACCCTCGACCGCGTGCTGTATGTGCAGGAGTGCATGCGCAACCACCCCGGGCCCAACTTCGAGATGGTGAGCAAATGCGCCTGCGCGCTGGACGTGGTGGCGCGCGAGGTGCCGTTTGACGATTTCGTCAGCATGGTCACCGTGGTCAACGCCATGACGATCGGCGGCGAGCGCGGCAATGACCTGCGCGACAACGAATCGCTCAAACCGCAGATCGCCCGCTACCGTGAGGTGCAGGCGCGCGCCCGGCAATCCTGTTTCATCGGCACCGGGCCACGCTGACCGCGCAAAAACCGCCGCCTGCTGCGCAAACCCCCATGCCCGCCCAACCCACCCAACGCCGCACGCCACCGCCCCCGCCCGGTGACGTTTTGCGGCACGCCGACCGGCGCGTTTGGGCGCTGCGCTGGGGCGGTGCGCTGGGCGCGGCCCTGCTGGGCCCGTGGCTGGCCGGTGCAACGCCCGCCGCCCGGGCCCAACTGCCCACCGGTGACAACCCCGACGGCAGCGAGGTCTGGCTGGCGCTGCGCGAGACCTTGTTCGGTGACCGGCCGATCACCCCCGCGCGGCCCGACACCCTGGTGCTGGAGGCGCCGTTGCGCGCGGTGGACGCCGCCGTGGTGCCAGTGGCCATCCGATCGCGCCTGCCGCAAACCGCGCAGCGCCATGTGCGCCGGCTGATGCTGGTGATCGACAGCAACCCGTCACCGCTGGGGATGATGGTCTGGCTCACGCCCGAGTCTGGCCGGGCCGAGATCGAAACCCGGGTGCGGGTCGATGCCTACTCGTACGTGCGGGCGATTGCCGAGATGAACGACGGCAGCCTCATCATGGCCGTGCGCTACGTCAAGGCGTCGGGTGGCTGCTCGGCACCGGCGGCCAGTGACGCCCAGGCCGCGCTGGCCCGACTCGGGCAGATGCGCTTGCAGGTGGAGGGCGTGCCGGTGGCCGGCCAGCCGATGGCCGTGCAATTGCAGATCAGCCACCCCAACCACTCGGGCATGGCGATGGACCAGCTCACCCGGCAGTTCACGCCGGCCCAGTTTGTGCGGCAGGTCGATGTCACCTTGGCCGGCCGGCCGGTGCTGTCGGCGCAGGTGGATTTCTCGATCAGTGAAAACCCGCATCTGCGCTTTTTTGTGCTGCCGGGCCCAGGCGGTGAGCTGCTGGCACGCATGGTCGATACCGACGACCTGCACGCCTCGGCCAGCGCCACGCTGAGCGTGCCGGCGCGCTGAGCGATCCACCGCCTGCCCGACCCATGCCGCACGGCCGACTGGTTTTGGCCACCGCCGGTGGTCGGCCCGCCCCCTGAACACCCCTTGCCCACCCCGCCGCTGGACTGACCATGACCGTACCGCACCCGCACCCGTCCCCACCCTCACCCGCAGCTTCACCGCCCACCCGCCGCCGGGCCCTGCTCGCATGGTCCGTGCTCACGCTGGCGCCGGCCGCGCTGCTGCGCCCCGGCAGCGCACTGGCGCACGGGCCGACACGCCAGAAGGTCACCGAGTCCATCACCATCGACGCCCCAGCGGCTGCGGTCTGGGCCCGCATCCACAACTTTGATTCACTCAAAGACTGGCACCCCGCCGTGGCCGAGAGCCCGGCCGACAAAGGCAATACCGAAGGCTCGGTGCGCCGGCTGCTGCTCAAAGGCGGCGGCGCGCTGACCGAGACGCTGGAGGGCCATGACGAGGCCGGCATGCGCACCAGCTACCGCGCCGAGGACGGCGGCGCACTGCCGGTGACCAACTACACCGCCACCTTGAGCGTGCGCGCCGACGGTGCGCAAAAAAGCATCGTCGAGTGGCGCGGCGCCTTCTACCGCGGCTACCGCAACAACGACCCCCCGCCCGAGCAAAACGACGACGCGGCCGTGCGCGCCATCACCGGCGTCTACCAGTCGGGGTTGGCCCACCTGAAGAAGCTGGCGGAGGGGCGTTGAGCCTGGCCGCTGCTGCCCGCCGGCTGGCCTGGCGCCTGGGTGAGCGTTTGGATGGGCGCCTGGGTGGCCGCGTGGGTGAGCGTTTGGGCGGGCGTTTGGGTGAGCGCCTGGGTTGGCGCGTGGGTGGCTGCCTGGCTGGGCTGCTGCTGCTGATGGGCCTGGCCGGCTGCGCCGCCGTGCCCGCCGCCGCCACCGCCCAGCCCCTGGCCGACGGCGTGTACTGGCTGCCCGGCAGCGGCGGTGTGGCCGATGCACACAACGGCGGCCGCATCGGCAATGCCGGCTTCATCGTCGGCCCGCTGGGCGTGCTGGCCATCGACACCGGCACGTCGCTGGCGCACGGCCGGGCGCTGCTGGCAGCCATCCACCGCGTCACCGCCCAGCCGGTGCGCGCTGTGTTGATCAGCCACACCCGGCCCGAGTTCTTGTTTGGCGGCAATGCCTACCGCGAGCAGGGCATCCCGGTGCAGATGCACCGCCGCACCGCCCAGCTGATGGGCTCACGCTGTGAAACCTGCCTGAAGGCGCTGTTGCAGCAAGTGGGCGCCACTGCCATGCAAGGCACCACGATGTACTTGGCCGACGTGGTGTTTGATGACGCGCTGCTGCTGCAAACCATCGGCCGGCCGGTGCAGGTGTTGTGGCAGGGCCACAGCAGCGGGCCGGGCGACATCGCGGTGCTCGATGTCACCAGCGGCGTGCTGTTTGCCGGTGGCCTGCTGGACGCCGGCCGCATCCCCGACATCCAGGACAGTGACCTGCCCGGCTGGCAGCGCATGCTCACCTCGCTACAGGCGCTCAATTTGACCCAGGTTGTGCCCGGTCACGGCCCGGCCAGCCCGCCCGCGCTGGTGGGCACCGTGATGCGCTACCTTGACCAGCTCAGCGCTCGCGCCCAGGCGCTGGTGGCCGAGGGCGCGTCGCTGATCAACGTGCCCGACATCACCGAGCTGCCTGAGTTTGCCGGCTGGGCCGAGTACGACACCATCCACCGCCGCAACGCTTCGATCGCTTTTTTGCGTTTTGAGCGTGAGCAGTTGCTGCGCTGATCCTGGCCCCGGCCAGTTGCTGCATCCATCGTTTGGCCGCAAGATC
>JANMKO010000178.1:0-7957 GCA_031372085.1 Betaproteobacteria bacterium | reverse complement strand
CGTGTTCCGGCGCAACCGCTGGCTGTTTGGCTGGGCCTTGCTGGGCACGATGGCGCTGAATGTGTTTGGCGCGCTGCTGCCGTTTTATTCGATGGCGGTGTACGACCGCGTGATCCCCAACGGCGCGCTGGGCAGCCTGGGTGTGCTGACATCGGCCGCCGCGCTGGTGCTGGTATTTGAGCTGACGATGCGCCTGTTGCGCAGCAACCTGCTCGAGTCCGCCGCGCGGCGCATGGACGTGGCGCTGTCGGCGCGGGTGTTTGCCCAATGTCTAAAAATGCGGGCGAGCAGCCGGCCGGCCTCGGGCGGCGTGCTGGCCAACACGGTGCGTGATTTTGAGTCGGTGCGAGAGTTTTTTGCCTCCAGCTCGCTCACCGTGCTGGGTGATCTGCCGTTTGTCTTTTTGTATCTGGGGGTGATTCTGCTGGTCGGCGGCTGGCTGGCGCTGATCCCGCTGATCGCCATCCCGCTGCTGCTGGGCATTGCCTGGGTGGCGCGCGGCCCGCTGGCCCGGCGTGTCAACGAGGGCACGCAAGAAAGCTCACAGCGCACGGCCCACCTGTTCGAGACGATGAACGGCCTGGACACCATCAAGGCGCTGGGCGCCGAGGCCTGGAGCCGGCGCAAATGGGAGGGCCTGACCCAGGCCATCTCGCACAACAGCCTGCAAACCCGCGAGATCACCACCCGGGTGAGCTACAGCAACGCTGCGGTGCTGGCCGGCGTGGGCGTGGCGGTGGTGGGCCTGGGGGCCATGCTGGTGGCGCAAAACGCGATGACGCTGGGCCAGGTGATTGCCGTCAGCCTGCTCACCGGCCGGGCGCTGGCGCCGATCAGCCAACTGGCCTCGATGATCGTGCGCTGGGAGCAGACCAAGCTCAGCTACAGCGCGCTCGACAAGATCATGAACGCGCCCACCGACCATGCCGAGTCCAGCCTCAAAGCGCCGCCGCTGGTGGGCGCATTGGAGTTCCGCGAGGTTGAATTTGCCTACCCCAAACAGCCGCCGGTGATCCAGGGCCTGAACCTCAAGCTGCGCGCCGGTGAGCGGGTGGGCATTATCGGCAAGCTGGGCTCGGGCAAGAGCACGCTGCTCAAACTGGTGCTGAACCAGTACGCGCCGTCGGCCGGCACGGTGTTGCTGGACGAACTGGTCAACACCCAGTTAGAGCCGTTGTCGATGCGCCGGCAGATCGGCTATGTGCCGCAGGATGTGACGCTGTTTCACGGCAGCATCCGCGAGAACATCGAGCTGGGCCGGGTGCAGGCCAAAGACAGCACCCTGCTGGCGGCGGTGCGCGTCTCGGGCCTGGACGAGGTGATCGCCCAGCTGCCCGAGGGCCTGGCCACGCAAGTGGGTGAGCGCGGGGATCGGCTGTCGGGCGGCCAGCGCCAGTTGGTGGCCATCTCGCGCGCGCTGCTGCGCGGCCCGCGCCTGCTGCTGCTGGACGAGCCCAGCAGCATGGTCGATCCGGCCACCGAGCAAAAACTCATTGCCCGGCTGCGCGCACTGGCCGGCACCACCTTCGTGCTGGCCACCCACCGCATGGCCATGCTGGCACTGGTGGACCGGCTGATCGTGATGGACCGCGGCCGCATCGTGGCCGACGGCCCGCGCGACGACGTGCTCAAAGCGCTGATGAACCAGCGCGCGGCCGAAGACACGGTGCGTCCGGTGGGTGGCCAATCGGGCGCGGCGGCCAACAGCGCGCCGCCACGCCCGGGCGCGGCGGTGGTATCGCCGGTATCGCCTATATCGCCGGTATCGCCGGTATCGCCGGTATCGCCGGTATCGCCGCCAGCGGCCCGGCCGGCGGCAGCGCCAGGGTCGGCGCAAAACGCACCCCATCACCCGCCCCATCACCCCTCCCCAAACCCGACTCACCCCCCCGCGCTGGCCGATGACCAACGCCAGCGCAGCGCCTGGAGAGCCCGATGAGCAGCGCCCTGGCCGTGCGGCCGGTTGCCGCCCACCACCCCGACCCCGATCACGGCCCGCACCGCGTGGTGCTGCTGATGGTGGGCGTGCTGGTGTTGTTCATCGTCACGGCCATCGGCTGGGCCAGCGTGGCCCAGCTGGACGTGGCCGCGCAAGGCCGGGGCGCGGTGGTGCCGCCCAGCCGGCTGCAAGAGGTGCAAAGCCTGGAGGGCGGCATCGTGCAAGAGATGCTGGTGGCGGTGGGCCAGCGGGTGACGGCCGGCCAGGTGGTGGCGCGGCTGGACACCGCGCAAATCCAGGCCGATCTGGGTGAAAGCCGGCAGTTGCAAATGGCCGCGCTGGCTAGCCGGGCCCGGGTGGACGCGCTGCTGACCGGCGGCGCGCCGCAGTTCAGCCAGGCGCTGCGCGACGAGGCGCCCGATCTGGTGGACAAAGAAACCCAGCTGTGGCGCGACGCCCAGCGTGAGTACCGGTCGAACCAGGCGTCGGTGCGTGAGGCGGTGCAACGCCGGCGCGGTGAGCTGGCCGAGGCCGAGTCGCGCATCCAGTCGCTGCAAGGCTCGCTGAAGGTGGCCGAAGAAGGCTTTGCCATCGAAGAGCGGCTGTTCAACGAGGGTGCCGGCTCGCGCAGCGATTACCTGGCCGCCCAGCAGCGTCTGATGCAGCAGCGCACCGAGATCGACGGCACGCGCCAGTCACTGCCCCGGCTGCGCGCCGGTTTGGCCGAGGCGCAGGCGCAAGCGGCCGAGGCCGACGCCCGCGCCCGCGCCCAGTGGGGCACGCAGCGCAGCGACTACCAGACCAAGACCGCCACGCTGGGCGCCACCATCGGTGGCCGGCAAGACAAGGCGGCGCGGCGTGAGGTGGTCTCACCGGTGGAGGGTGTGGTCAACCGGGTGCTGGTCAACACCCGGGGCGGCGTGGCCGCGCCCGGCAAGGCCATTCTGGAGATCGTGCCCGACGAGGCCAACCTGCTGATGACGGTGCGCATCAAGCCGGCCGACATCGGCTTCATCCGCGCCGGCCAGCCGGCCCATGTGCGGGTGCTGCCGTATGACGCATCCACCTACGGCCAGTTGGATGCCGAGGTCAAGACCGTGGGCGCCGACGCGGTGGTGGACGAGAAAGGCGAAGCCTATTTTGAAGTGCAGCTGATCGCCGCACGCGACCAGCTCAAGCTGCACGGCAAGGCGCTGCCCATCACCCCCGGCATGCCGGTGGACGTGGGCATCCTCACCGGCCAGCGCAGTGTCATGCAGTACCTTCTCAAACCCGTACTGCGCAGCCTTCAGGGCGCGCTGCAGGAGCGTTGATGCGCCGTCCCTCATCTGCCGCCGTGCCCGCCAGGCGGCCCCGCGCGCTGAAAAGCGCGGGCCTTGTGTTGTCGGGCGTGCTGGCCGGCTTGCTGGCCTGTGCCGCCCCGAGCCATGCGGCAACCCCGGCCGAGCCCCCTGTAGCAACCCCGGCCGCAACCCCCGGCGCCGCTGGCCCGGCCGCCGTGGAATCCGCCGGGCCCACCGGCGCCGAGGTGCTGGGCACCTTGTTTGACGCACCGGCCGCACCCACCGTGGCGGCGCCACTGCCCGCGCCGCCGCCAGGCCAGGCTGAAAGCCTGCCCGCGCTGCTGGCCCGGGTGCTGGCCAGTGACCCGCAAGTGCGGGTGGCGCAATCGCTGCGCCAGGCCACCGAGCAGCGCCGCCTGCAGGCGCGGTCGCGGCTGGGCCCCACCTTGTCGGTCAGCGCCAACCAGGGCGGCAGCCAGGAGACTGAATTTGGCCGGCCTGTTGATCGCAGCACCAACCGGGCCGAGGCCTCGCTGCGCTGGAACCTGTACAACGGCGGCAATGACCTGGCCGAGCTGCGCGGCGCCACCCGCGATGTCCTGGCCGCCGGGCAAGACGTGCGGCGCGCCCGCGAAGACACCAGCGAGCGCCTGACCGAGGTGTATGTCGATCTGCTGCGCCTGCAAACCCTGCTGCCGCACGCCGCGCAGCGGCTGCTGGCGGTGCAGCGCCTGGTTGATCAGGTGCGCCAGCAAAACCAGGCCGGCAAGGCCAGCGATGCCGACGCGGCGCAGGCCGCCGCGTCATTGCTGGACGCTGAAATCATGCACGAGCAGCTGCTGGCCGACCACGACAGCGCCCGGCAGAAGCTGGTGGGCCTGGTGGGTGGTGAGGTGCGGGCGGTGCTGCCGGTGGATCTGCGGATGGATGGGCGGATGGATGGGCGGATGGATGGGCGGATGGATGGGCGGATGGATGGGCGGATGGATGGTCCGGCGAATGGGCCGGTGGACAGGCCGGTGGACAGCCCGGCGCTGGCCATGCCCGCAGCGATCAGCCCCGACGCGCTGCGCAGCGCCAATGGCCTGGTGGCCGCAGCGCAACTGCGGGCCGAGGCGGCGCGAGACCGGGTGCGGCCCATCGGCAGCCTGCTGGCGCCACGCATCGACCTGGAGCTGCGGCGCCAGTTGAGCGACCGCACGCTGCCCGCACTCACCACCGAGCAGCAGCAGGTGTGGTTGATCAGCGCGCGCTGGGACTTTCCGCTGCTGGGTGAAACGGCGGCCCGCCGCAGCGAGACCCAACGCCGCGCCGAGGCCGCCGAGGCCGAGGCCGAGCGGGTGGCACGCGGCGCGCTGGCCGAGCTGCAATCGCTGGGCCCACGCATCGCCAATGCCGAGCGGGCGGTGGCCCAGCTCGACCAGCAGATCGTGCAGTTCAACACCCTGGTGCGCGCCGGCGAGCTGCAGTTTGAGGCCGGCCGCCGCACCCTGGCGCAGCTGATCACGCTGCGCGAAAGCCGCTTCAATGCCGAGCAGCGCCGGGTTGAGCAAGCGCACCGGCTGCTGGGCGCCCGGCTGCGGCGGCTGGCGCTGACGGGGCAGTTGCTGCCGGCGCTGGGCTTGGGCAGCGGGGTTGACGCCGGGTTGTGAGACGGGCGGTTGTGCACTGCGCACGGCGCATGCGCCGGCTCACGGCCGGCCGTAGGGCCTGAGGGGGCGCCGTGAACGACCCGCAAGCGCCAGGGGTTGATGCTGAGAAAATGCATGTCACTGTATATACAATGCATCATGCGCAACTTGATCATCTCGGCCAATGTGCTGGTCAAGCTTCGGGACAAGCACGACGTGTCGGTTCGAGAAATCGAACAGTGCTTCGAGAACAAGTGCGGGGTCTACCTTGAGGACAATCGAGAGGATCACCAGACAGACCCCCCAACGCTGTGGTTCGTCGCCCCGACGAACCGGGACAGACTTCTGAAGGTCGTGCTCATGTTTTTTGACGGGAACGTGCATATCAAGTCAGCGTTTGATGCAGACGAAGCGTCCATGCAGATATACGAAGCGCACGGCAAGTAAACGAGTCACCACGGAGAGACTGATGTCAAACAAAACAAGCATCGCCGGAACCACGGAAGCGTGGGAATCGGGCGCGCTTGGCAAGTCCGCTGAGTTCGTCAGAAAAGCGTCCGAACAGACGGCTAACAAGATCGACGAAGCGCTTGGCCTGCAAGCCATCTCGATTCGACTGCCGAAAGCGGTTATTGAGACTTACAAGATGTTGGCCGGTATGTACGGGGTCGGCTATCAGCCGCTGATGCGCGATGCCTTGTGTCGTTTCGCAGAAGGGGAGATGAAGCAACTGCTGGTTGCTGCGGTCGAAACGCAGCGTCAACAACGCAAGACTTCGCGGCCATCGAAGCCCGGAGTCGAATCTCCGGTGTCGATCAAGAAATTGAAGAAGGCAGCCTAGCCTGTCAACAACAGAACGCCACCGCAAGGTGGCGTTCTGCACTGTGGTCGCAAACTCCAGGATCAATCTACGCGCCCGTGCGTCCGGGCAGCGCAGATTTCAACCTGAGGCACTACTCAACCGTCAACGACCCAATGCCCGCGCCAGCATCCAGCAGCACCGCGTTGTGGCGGTTCTTGAACAGGCTGGCCATGAACTCGGCAATTTTGTAGGGCGTCATGAACTGGCCCAGCGCGCCCTTTGTTTTGGGGTTGAGCCGGGTATTGGCCTGGTGACGCCGCTCGTCCATGACGGCACTGTTCATGGGCTGACTTTCAATTGATCTTGTTTTGGCGCCAGGCCGGTCGTGCGGCAGGCCACGTCAATGGGCGGGCCAGGCTGGCAAACCCCACCACGCCCGCGCATGCGCCGTGTCTTGGGCGATACCGGCCTGCAGCGCCGCCAGTGAGCCGTATTGGCGCTCGTCGTGCAGCTTGTGCAGCAGGTGCACACTGATCTGCCGGCCGTAGCCGGCCTCGGGCCCCAGGCCCGCCGGCCAATCCAGGCAATGCACCTCCAGCAGCACCCGGCCGCTGTCGTCCACCGTTGGGCGCACGCCCAGGCTGGCCACGCCGGGCAGCGGGGCTGGGCCCAGGCCGTGCACCTGCACCACAAAAATGCCCATCGCCGCCGGCCGGGCGTGGGCAAAACGCAGGTTCAGCGTGCGGAAGCCCAGCGTGCGGCCGAGTTTTTGGCCGTGCACCACATGGCCGCTGATGGCGTAGGGCCGGCCCAGCAGCGCGGCGGTTTGCGCCATGTTGCCGGCAGCCAGCGCCTCACGCACCGCCGAGCTGGACACGCGCAGGCCGTGCACCTCATAGCTCATCATGCGGGCCACGTCGAAGCCCTGGGCCTGGCCGGCGGCGTCCAGCATGGCGTAATCACCGCCGCGTTTGACGCCAAAGCGGAAGTCGTCGCCCACCAGCACATAACGCGCTTGCAGGCCGCGCACCAGCACGTCGGTGATGAAGGCCTGCGGCGTCTGGGCCGCAAAGCGGGCGTCAAAGCGCAGCACCACGGCCTGGTCCACCCCGCAGCGCGCCAATTCGCCCAGCTTGTCGCGCAGCGTAGCGATGCGGGCCGGCGCTGCTGCGGGCTGGCCGACCAGGCGGGCAAAGTAGTCGCGCGGATGGGGCTCGAAGGTCAGCACACAGGACGGCACGTTGCGGTGACGGGCCTCGCTGTTGAGCAAGGCCAGCATGGCCTGGTGGCCACGGTGCACGCCGTCAAAATTGCCGATGGTCACGGCGCAGCCGGCGGCGCCGATACGGCGGGGCAGCGCACCACCGGCCGCTGCCGGGGTGCGGCCATTGGCCAGGGCCGCACCTTGAAAACCACGAAAAATCTGCATCGCAAGATTATCGCGATGCCGTTGGGGCCGGTGGCGTCAGTGGCGGCGCGCTGCCGTCTCGGCCGCGTAGCGCTGGGTGGCGGCCTCCACCGCCTGGCTGTGGATGGCGGCCAGCTCGGGCCGGGCTGCGCGGGCCCGGTCGGCGCTGGCCTGGGTGGCCATCTGGCCCTGCCAGTGTGGGAAGACCTCACGCGCCACCAGGTCGTAGCTCTTGCGCGTGGCGTCGAAGTTGGCCCAGTTGTGCGCCAGCATCAAATAAGCGCCAAAGCCGCCGTTGGATTGCTGCCAGAGCCGGTCAATCTGCTTGTTGACCATGTCGGTCGTGCCGATGGCGCCGAAGCCTGACTCGTTGACAAAGGCGATCATCTCTTTGACGTTGTTGCCCGGCATCGTCATCTGCGGGAAGGCCGCCACCGCCTGGAAGTATTCAAACCACTGGGCCATGCCGTACTCCACATCGCGGTAGGCCTGGTCCATCGTCTCGGCGCAGTGCACCAGGCCCACCAGCCGCCATTTGTTGCGGTCTACCGTGGTTTTGTAGTGCGCGGCTTGGGCCTCCATCACGTCCCAGTGCAGCGCCAGCGCGTCGAACCCGGCGGCCGTGGTGGCGCCGATCGACAGCAGGCCGATGCCGTGCTGGCCGGCCAGCTTGGGGCCGGTGGGTGAGGCCACAGCCGGCACCACGATGTCGAACAGCGGGTTGCTGTACGGCCGCAGGTGCAGCCGGGCGTCGCGCAAATCCCAGCGGTCGTTCTTGAAGCTGACGGGCTCGTCGCTGGTCAGCAGCTTCATGATCACGGCCAGGCCGTCTTCCAGCAGCGGCCGGGTCTGGGTTTGTGACAGGCCGACCATGATGCCGTCGCTCGGCAGCGA
>JANMKO010000170.1:0-10805 GCA_031372085.1 Betaproteobacteria bacterium | reverse complement strand
GTCCTGCGATGAGCGACCAAGCCACCCCCCGCACACCGCAGGCGCTGCTGCTGCGGCGCATGTTCGATGCCGCGATCGCCAGCGCGCAACCCGCGTTGTGCATTCCGGCGCACCTGCCCGCGCCGCCGGCCGGCCGGCTGGTCGTCATCGGCGCCGGCAAGGCGTCGGCGGCGATGGCGCAGGCCGTCGAAGCGCACTGGCCGGGCCCGCTGTCGGGGCTGGTCGTCTCGCGCTACGGCTACGCCGTGCCCTGCCAGCGCATCGAGATCGTTGAAGCCGCCCACCCGGTGCCCGACGCCGCTGGCCAGCGGGCCGCGCAGCGCCTGCTCGATCGGGTGCAGGGTTTGACGGCAGACGACCTGGTGCTGTGCCTGATCTCGGGCGGCGGCTCGTCACTGCTGCCGCTGCCCGCGCCCGGCTTGACGCTGGACGACAAACAGGGCATCAGCCGCGCGTTGCTCAAATCCGGCGCCACCATCAGTGAGATGAACTGCGTGCGGCGCCACCTGTCGGCCATCAAGGGCGGCCGGCTGGCCGCCGCCTGCCATCCGGCCCGGGTGCTGACGCTGCTGATCTCGGACGTGCCGGGGGACGACCCGATCAACATCGCCTCGGGCCCCACCGTGGCCGACCCGACCACCTGCGCCGATGCACTGGACATCGTGCGCCGCTACGCCATCGATCTGCCACCCGCCGCGCGCACACTGCTGCAAAGCGGCGCCGGTGAATCCGTCAAACCCGGTGACGCCCGGCTGGCGCGGGCCGAGTGGCGGTTGATCGCCACCCCGCAGATGGCGCTGCAGGCCGCCGCCCAGGTGGCGCGGGATGCCGGTGTCACGCCGCACATCCTGGGCGACGCGCTGGAGGGCGAAGCGCGTGACGTGGGCCGGGTGCTGGCCGGCATCGCACTGCAAACCGCCAACCGCAACCAACCCGTCACGGCGCCCTGCGTGCTGTTGTCGGGCGGTGAGACCACCGTCACCGTGCGCGGCAACGGCCGGGGTGGGCGCAATGTCGAGTGCCTGCTGTCAATGGCCATCACGCTGGCCGGCCACCCGCGCATCCACGCGCTGGCCGGCGACACCGACGGCGTGGACGGCCTGGAAGAAACCGCCGGCGCCACGCTGGCCCCCGACACGCTGGCCCGCGCCTGGCAACTGGGCCTGCGCCCGCAAGACCACCTGGCCAACAACGACGGCCACGGCTTTTTTGGCACGCTGGGCGACGCGGTGCTCACCGGGCCCACGCTGACCAATGTCAACGATTTCCGCGCCATCCTGATCGACGGCCTGACGGCCGGCTGATCCCGCCATCCCGGCCCGGGCCAGGGCCACGGGAAAGCACTGATTTGCGTGGCCATAGTTAGCGTGCAAAGTATTTTCAATGCCCGCTACCAGCCCTGCCGTGTCCGCTGACGACCCCCTGCTGCTCGACAACCAGCTCTGCTTTGCGCTGTATGCCGCCACCAACGCCGTCACCCGCGCCTACCGCGCGCCACTGGGCCAGCTGGGGCTGACGTATCCGCAGTACCTGGCGATGGTGGTGCTGTGGCAGCGCGGCAACTGCACCGTCAAGCAACTGGCCGACACGCTGCTGCTCGATTCCAGCACGCTGACGCCGCTGCTCAAACGGCTGGAGGCGGCAGGCTGGGTGCACCGCAACCGTGACCGCCAGGATGAGCGCGTGGTGTGGATCGGCTTGACCGCCGCTGGCCAGGCGCTGCGTGCGCCGGTGGCCGCCATCCAGCAAGGCGTGGCCTGCCGCACCCAGCTGGCGCAAGCCGAGCTGGCCACGCTGCGCACCCAGTTGCGCACACTGGCCGAGACGATGGCCCAGACCCAAACCCCCGCGCAGGCAGCAGCGCCCAGCGCCACCGCCTCCTCCTGAACAACGCCACGCCGCCAGGCCTCCGCAGCCGGCCCACGTGCGTGAACCCCCTGGCTGCGACCCCGAAGGACTCCGTGATGAACGATGCACTCAAAACCGCCGCCGACACCGTGCTGCGCTACACCACCGGCCGGGCCGGCGGGGCGCCGGGCGTGGTGGCCATGGCCACCAACCGCAGCGGCAATGTCTACGAGGGCTGCGCCGGTGTGCGTGAGCTGGGCAAAGCGCAGCCGATGACCCTCGATTCGGTGATGGCCATCTTCTCCACCACCAAATCGATGACCGGCACGGCCATCATGCAATTGGTCGAAGAAGGCCGTATCCGCCTGGACGACGCCGCCAAACGCTACGCGCCCGAGATCGCCGAGATCCAGGTGCTGGACGGCTTTGACAGCGCCGGCCAGCCACGCACCCGGGCGCCCAAACGCGACATCACGGTGGGCGATTTGATGCTGCACACCGCCGGCTTCAGCTATGAGTTCTTCAGCCACGATGATTTGAAGTACCGCACCGCGCTGGCCATCCCCACGGTGGTGTCGAGCACGTTTGCGTCGATCCGCACGGTGTTGCAATTCGACCCGGGTGAGCAATGGGGCTACGGCTGCAACATCGACTGGCTGGGCCGCATCGTTGAGCAGCAGCGTGGTCAGCGGCTGGGTCAGGTGCTGCAAGAGCGCATTTTTGCGCCGCTGGGCATCGCCGACACCGGCTTCACGCTCAGCCCGGCCATGCTGGCGCGCCGCGCCACGCTGCATGACCGGGCGCAAGACGGCAAGCTCACGCCGCTGCCTGAGCTGATGCTGCCGCAGCCGCCCGAGATGGACATGGGCGGCCACGGCCTGTATGCCAGCGTGGGCGACTACATGAAATTCATCCGCATGTTCTTGAACGACGGCGCCGGCCCGCACGGCCGGGTACTCAAGGCCGAGACGGTGGACGCGATGTGCAAAAACGGCCTGCCCACCGGCATGCACAGCGGCGGCTGGACGACGTCGATCCCGTCCCTGTCCAACGACGGCGAGTTTGATCCCGGCGTGCCCAAGACCTGGGCCTACACCTTCCAGCGCAACGAGGCACCCACGGCCACCGGCCGGCCGGCCGGCTCGGTGAGCTGGGCCGGGCTGGGCAATCTGTATTACTGGATCGACCGCAAAAACGGCATCGGCGGCTTCTGGGGCTCGCAGATCCTGCCGTTCATGGACGCGGTTTCGTACCCCGGCTACGTCGATTTTGAAGCGGCGGTGTACCGCCACGCGCTGTAGTCTGACGCCCCTGCCCCGGCGTGGCCCGGGGCAGGCCCGGGGCAAGCCCGGGGGCCAGGCGCGGCGGCCCGGTGCCTACACTGGCGCCATGCTGCCGCCGCCGTTGCCCGCTGCCACTGCCGTCCGCACCGGCGGCGCGCTGCCCGGCGTCGGCAAACCCGCCGTGCGCCATTTGCGCCAGGTGCTGTTGTGGCCGCTGCGCCTGCTGCGCCAAGACCCACCCACCGGCCGCCCGCCCTGGCACCAGTTGCGAGACCTGGGCAGCGGCTCACCGTGGCACGAGCAGGTGGACGAGTACACCGGCAGCCGCGACCAGTTTCATGAGCGGCACTACAACGAGTTCGTCACCTTTCTGCCCTTTGTGCAGAAGTTCTTGTACGGCGAGGGCCGCGCCGCGCGCCAGGCCCATCCCGCTGACCAACCGGCCGGTGGCCCCGACGGCGACGACGACGGCGGCCCGCCGATGCGGGTGTTCCGGCGCCGCGATGTGGCCGCCGTGCGGGTGGTCACCCGGCGCGGCCAGTCGCCGCAGGTGCTGCGGGTGGTGCATGTCGATCTGTACTTCTTTTTCGACATCGACGTCATCTTGCTCAACGTCGAGATCGAGGCCGATGACCTGCCGCTGGCGCTGGCGCAAGAGCTGCTGTACCGGGTGGGCCGGGCTTACCCGCCGGGCTGGGACGCCGATGGCCAGCCGCTGCACTGCCTGAGTGAGGCCGAGTGGCTGGGCGCCGACGGCCAGGTGCTGGCGCGGTCTGACGCCCAGCAGCGCGAGGCGTTTTTGTCGCATGTGGCCGAGCACCGGGCGCCGCGCATCGCCGCCCACTGGGCCTGGCTGCTGAACCCGCTGGTGGCCGACCACGCCCAGCCCGCGCCGGCGCCCGGCGCGCTGCGCTACCGGCAGATCGAATACCACCGCATGCCGATGATGGCCTACCTGGCGCTGGACGACCCGCGCGCGCTGTCACGCAATGATTTTGTGCGGCTCGGCCTGGTCACCGGCGCGGGCACCGGCACCAGCGACGCCACCGCACCCGGCGTGCTGCCCGACCTGTTGCCTGACTTGCCGCCGCAGCCGCAGCCGCCCACCGACAGCCTGCCGTTTGCCGAGCAGCACATGGCCGACTTCGAGGCCCGCTACTGCTACGACCGCTTCTGGTCGCCCGCCGGCAGCGCTCCCGACACCCGCTACCTGTGCAGCGGCCAGGCGCTGGTGGTGGTGGGCCGGGCCGATGCCCACTTCTACCGCTGCGCGGACCGGGGCGTGCTGGCGCAGTTCAGGCACCAGCACTTTTTGGTGTTCTTGATCGCGCATTTCCAGAAAGCCGCGCTGCTGATGTTCAGCGACCGGCTGGTCGAGGCGCTGAAACACCTGAACGTGCGCAACGCCGGCAGCGTCAAGCGCTTCAAGCGCGCCATCCGCGGCAGTTTTGAGGGCTTTTTGCGCTTCACCCACCGCTACTGGTTCCACGCCATCGCCGACCAGGCGCAGGCCCGGGCGCTGTTCAAGATGACCGCCAAACACCTGGAGACCGATGCGCTGTATGCCGAGGTCAAAGAGCGCATCGCCGACATGAACGCCTACCTCGACGCCGACAGCCTGCGCCGCCAGGCCAACACCGTCGTGCGGCTGACGGTGGTGACGATCTTCGGCCTGATCGGCACCATCACCACCGGCTTTCTCGGCATGAACCTGCTGGCCGAGGCCGACGCACCGCTGGGCCGGCGCGTCGTGCTGTTTGTGCTCATCCTGGCGGCCACCATCGCGCTGTCGATCTACACGATGGCCAAATCCAAGCGCCTGTCGGATTTTTTGGATGCGCTGTCCGACGAGCGTCTGCCGCTCTGGGGCAAGGCCCGGGCCTTGGCGGCCGTGTGGCGGCGCGGGGATGATTGAGCGAGCCAGCCGTCGCCCCGCTGCTCCCTCACCGCGCCGACGTGATGAACCTCATCTGCGTGCCGCCCTCGGCGGTGACGATCCAGTGGGTGCTGTCCTCGCTGACCGAGCCCGAGCCCGAGATCACCTGCGGCTGGTTGTAGCTGGCCTTGGGCAGCAACCGCGTCACGTCGGCCAGAGAGTTGGGGTGGCTGGCGGTAAAGCTGATCCAGCCCTGCCAGTTGCCGGTGGTCCAGACGGTCTCGACGCGGCGCTGCGAGAAATCGGCCAACTGGGCCATCGTGTACCAACTGAACTGCGCCGTATCTTCCAACTGATCAGCCCGCGTCAGCAAGGCGTTGATCGGATTCAAGTGGGCCGCTGCACCGGGCGGGTGGTTGTAGAACATGCGGTTGGTGCGGTGGTTGACGGCAAAGCTTTGCAGGTCCAGCAGCCACTGGCCCGAGACGGCGTCGGTGATGCCAAAGTCATCAAATTCTTCGAAGGTGGCGTATTTGCCCAGCGGCGTCACCGGCGACGACCACAGCTTGTCGGTCAGGCGCACGCCGTTGCGCCAAGAGCGGGTCATGCCGTTGCCCTGGTCGGCCACCAGGTACATGGCCACCACGCCTCGCTGCTCCAGCCATTTGATGGCCCAGACGGGGGTGTTGCCGACCGGCGACGAGTACTCCCGCATCTTGCGGCCGATGGTGTTTTCAATCGCCGCAAAGTTTTGCGCCAGCAGCGGCGTCAGGTCAGGCACATTGGCCTCGGTGGCCATCAGGCCCCAGTAGTCGTGGATCCAGCCACCGTGCGAGCCCAACTCATGGGCGGGCAGTTTGGACTTTTTATCAACCGAGCCGTCTTTCTTCTCGCCGGCCAGCTTGCGCACCAGCGCTTTGGCCACCGAGCTGTTGTTCAGGTCCATGCCGTTGCCGTCGCCAAAATTGATGACATCGGGCCCGGCGGTGAAGTGGATCGAAAACGGCCCGCGCTCCAGTACCTTGGTTTTGTCGAGCAGGTATTTGGTGTTGACCGTCAAGTCGTCACCGTCATCGACGTGCCAGTTGTAGACCAGCCCGCCGCGGCCGCGCGGCTGGGCCGAGACCGTGGTGATGCCCACCTGATCACGCGCAAACAGGCCCAAGAAGCCGTGCAGCGGCGCGCCGTCGGTGCCGATGGCCTTGAAGTAGCCGAGCGGCAGGTTGACAAACAGCAATTGGCCGCTGCCGTAGGGGCGCTGGCCGGCCACCAGCCCATGCTCGGGTGACGACAGGTACACCGTGCCCGGAAAGGTGCCGGTGGTGACGTAGTGAAAATAGCCCAGCGGCCCGTAGGCATAACCGCTGATGGTTTGCAGCGTGGCGTCAATCGCAGCGGTGGCAGCCGACGGGCTGCGCTCGGTCGAGCTGCGGCCGTCGGCATTGAGCACCGCATCGACAAAATCACCCGACCGTTGGGGCCGGTCGAACAGGTGCTTGTCGCGGGCGTTGGACGCATTGCCGTTGCGCCGATCGAAGCGCAGCGTGCCGCTGCCCTCGACGCCGATGCCCAGCAGATCGCGCAGCTTCATGGGCCGCCCGTTGCGCACGCCGGCTGAGCCGTCCTCGATGGCCTGGCGGGCGCGCTTTTGCAGCAGATCGGTCATCGTCTTGGCGCCGCCCGGGTCAAGCCGGCTGGACGGCACGAAGGCGGTGCTCAGGGTGGGGGTGGCCAGGCTGACCGGCGGCACATACGGCAGGTATTTGCCTGGCGGCATCGACAGCGAATCGAGCCGCGCCTTGGTACCCACCACCGGGCCAAAACCCACCATGGTGCCAGCACCCAGGCCGTTGTTCCAGAACACATAGTCCACGCCCACCATGTCGGCGAAACGCGAATTGCCGGTGAGCGGAAAAAAGCCGGTAGCGCTCAGCACGCCAGCGTCATACACCAGCATCAGCTTGCCGCCGAGGTAGGTGTATTGCTTGATCGCGGCCACCACCGCGTCGCTGGCTGCCAGGTGGGCGCTGTCGGGCACCACCAGGCCGGCGATCTTGGCCGACGCGGTGTTGCCCAGCGCCAGCAGGGCTGAGTCGGTGATCAGGTCGAGCGTGATGCCTTCTTCGGCGGCACTGTCGGTCCAGACCTGCACTTGCCAGCTCTTCAGATCGGCGCCGTCGGGCACCAGCAGCGTCAGGCGGTCGCGCGGCGCGGCGGCCAGTGCGGCGCTGCCGGCCAGGCTCAGCAAGGCCGGCAGGATGAGTTTGCGCAGCAGCAGCGGGCGGCCACGCAGCCAGGACAGGATCGAGCGGGACGGGGTTTTCATGGGTCTCTCCTCAAAAAAGGGGCCGGGAACGGGCCGGGGGATCGAGCGGGGTTGAGTTTTCAGGGGTCTGTCGTCAAAAAGAGCGGTCACAAACGGGGCGCAGGGGGGGCTGCGGACGAAGCCGGTGGCGCCGCGCCGGCCGGCTCGGCCAGCCACAGCAGCCACAGCAGATCGCCCACCTGGAACGGCCAGGCGAATGGCGATTTCGGGTCGAGCCAGCGCGAGCGGGCCCGCGCCACCCAGGTGCGGGCGCTGGCCTCGTCACCGGTGCACAGCGCGGCCACCGCCACCGCCGGCCACCAGAAGCCGTCGGGGTCAACGGTTTTGCGGGCCCAATGGGTTGGCGCGGGCGGTTGCCAGGGCGCGATGGCCTGGCGCCAGGCGTCGCGGGCGCGCGTGGGCGGGCCGGCGTCCACCCCCCACAACAGCGGCCAGGCCTGGGCCACGGTGTCGGGGTACCAGCGGCTGCGCTGCGGTGCGCCGGATTCGAGGCTGACGCGCCAGGCGCCGGCCGGCACCAGCCACAGCTTGTTGCGCAGCCCGGCCTCGGCCCGGCTGGCCAGCGCAAAGCTGTTGATGGCCGATTGCGGCTGGGCGTACGCGTCGCGCTGCACCCGGGCCCAGGCGCGCCAGCCGGCGATCACCTCCACCACGTCCATGGTGTAGACCACCGGGTGGCTGGGCTTGGCCAGCGTCAGGCCGTCGGCGGTGGCCAGTGCGTTCAAGGTGGTGGCGGCGGCCTCCAGCGCCTGGCGCATGGCCGGTGAGCGGATCAGCATCACATCGCCGCCGTGCGCCAGATACGCATCGGCCAGCAGCAGGGTGGTGGCGGCGGTGCTGTCGAACGCATCGACCGCGCCGCACAGTGCGGACGCCATGCCGGGCGGGCAGGTGGATTCTTCAAAATCGCCGGCCCGCACCCAGTGGTCCAGCACCACGCCCCGGCTGGCGCCGCCGGGCGCAATGTGGCGGGCCAGCCAGCCCAGCCAGTCGGCCACCAATGGGCGCTGCCGGGGGTCGGCGCGCAGCGCGCCCACCAGGCCCAGGTTGACCTGGTAGGCCGATATCTGGTGCCAGGCCCGGCCTTGCGCGTCCACATACCCCGCCGAGTGGTGCGAGCGCACGGCGCCGTGCGCGCTGCGGCCCGGCGCGTTGACCACCAGGCCGGCCAGCGCCTGCAGCGCGGCGTCGCGGAACACCGGATCGACCAGCGCGCCGGTGGGACAGGGGCTGTCGGCCAGGGCCGGGGGCAGCGTCCGGGCGCTGCTGGCGGGGGTGGCGGTGATGGCGGTGATGGCGGTGATGGCATCAGCGGGCGGCGGCGCGGCGGCGCCGGCCGCGCCGGCCAGGCACAGCGCCAGCAGGCCCGACATCACCCGGCCAGGCACGCGCAAGATCACGGGCGCAAACACCGACAAAAACAAGCGCGCCAACCGCATCGGCCCGCGCCACCCACCGTCAACCCGCATGGCTGTGCCCCGCGATGCCTTCTGGCGCGGTGTCGCGCGCCGGGTCATGCCAGCTCATGCCCCAGCCGTACAGCGCCACCAGCCCCAGGATCGGCACCATCACGCCCAGCAGCAAGTGCAGCAGCGGCATGGCCACTGCCCCCAGCGCCACCAGCAGGGCGGCGTGGCTGGCGTATTGCAGCGGCGCCAGCAGCGCCAGGTAGGCCAGGGTCAACGCCGTCAGCAGCAGGCGCTGCCAGACGGCAAACGGAAACAGGTAGTAGGTGAACAGGTGCAGCCAGGGTGTCAGCAGCATCAGCACCCACGACTGGCGCAGGCCGCCGCCGATGTGGCTGATCAGCGAGTGCGGAAACCGCGCCGGCCAGAGCCAGAAATACAGCAGCGACGCGCTGTGGATCAGCACCGCAAAGCGCAACAGGTAGGCGCCCGGTTTGGCGCTGTCGGGCAGCCAGCCGGCCACCAGCCACAAGCCGGCGCAGGCCAGCGCGTGGCCGGCCAGCGCCAGCGGGCGCGGGTCGGCCAGGCGCAGGTCGATCAACGGCACCGGCATGGCCAGCAGGCCGATGCCGGCCAGATCGGGCAGCGCAAACTGGCCGGACAGCGCCAGCGCCTGCATCCACCACACCATCTGCTGGCCCCAGAGCGTGGCCACGGCCGTCTGGCCAAAACCCAGCACGGTGGTGAAGAACAGCGCGATCAGCACCCCGCCCACCAGCCGGCGCGGCGCCCAGCGCAGGCGCCAGATCGAGCGGTGCGGCAGGATGGCGCCGCCCCGGTGGCCGCGGTGGCGGCCCCGAAGGTGGTTGCGCAGGCTGGCTTGTGGCATGGTTTTGCCCGCTCACCACTGCGCAAAAACGCCGACACCCAGGCTCAAGCGCCGGTAGGTCGGGTTGCGGTACTGCTCGGCCTGGGCCGTCAAGCCCCACTGCGGGCCGATCCAGCGGCGCCAGCCCAGGCCCAGGCTCTGGCTGTCAAAACCCACCAACTGCTGGCCAGCGCCCAGTGCCTGGTAAGCCTCATTGCCCCGGCTGGCGCGCAGGCTGAGGTATTGCTGGCCGTCCTGGCCCCAGGTGGCGGCCACAAACGGCATGGCCGAGTGCACCGCACCGGGCTCGCTGATGTTGATCGCCGTGCCGGCCTCCAGCACCAGGTTGCCGGGCAGGTAGCCCACCAGCGCCAGGCGCAGGCCGCGGTCACTGCGGCTGGCGTCGAACAGGGCTTTGTACACCGCCACCCGGGTGACCACCGCGCGCGCCGCGCCCCAGCTGCGCGACAGCTCCAGGTCGGCCCGGCTGTTGGCCCAGTTGGGCCCGCCGTGGCCCAGCGCCACGCTGCCGGCCGCCACCCAGTCGGGCGACAGCACCAGGGTGTAACCCAGCGCGGCAAGGCCGCCCCGGCGGTCGAACTTGTCTTCGGCCAGCAGCTCGGCCCGGGCCACGTGGCCGCCGGCCAGCTGCCAGGTGCCGCGCAGGTTGACAGCCTGGGCGTCGGGCAGGCCGGCGCTCAGCCGGCCCTGGCTGGCCAGCAGATCGACGGTGATCGGTGCGGGGGGCTGGGCCAGCGCGGCGCTGCTGGCCAGCGCCAGGCCAGCCAGCCAGCCGGCGGCCCGGCTGCGGCCGGTGAAAACAAAGGGCAGAGCATGTGTCAATGGAGGCGTCCGGTGAGGGGTTGGGTCAAATCGCAAGATCGTGTTGCAGCACATCGGCCACCCGGGCCGAGGTGCGGCCGTCGCCGAACGGGTTGACGGCGTCGCGCATGCGCTGCAAGGCCGGGCCGTCAGCCAGCAGCCGGCCCACGCTGGCCACCACCTGGGCCTCGTCGGTGCCCACCAGCAGGCCGGCACCGGCGGCGATCAGCTCGGGCCGCTCGGTGGTGTTGCGCAGCACCAGCACGGGGGTGCACAGCGCGGCGCCCTCCTCCTGGATGCCGCCCGAATCGGTCAGCGCCAGCACGCTGCGGCGCAGGCACCACAGCAGCGCCGGGTAGTCCAGCGGCGGGCACAG
>JANMKO010000158.1:0-2179 GCA_031372085.1 Betaproteobacteria bacterium | reverse complement strand
GGCAAGGTGACGCCCAAGGGCGAAACCACGCTGACGCCAGAAGAAAAACTGCTGCGCGCCATCTTTGGCGAGAAAGCCAGCGATGTGAAAGACACGTCGCTGCGGGTAGACCAGGGCACCAACGGCACGGTGATCGACGTGCAGGTGTTCACCCGTGAAGGCATCCAGCGTGACAAGCGGGCCCAGCAAATCATCGACGATGAGTTGAAGCGGTTCAGGCTGGATTTGAATGACCAGTTGCGCATTGTTGAATCCGATGCGTTTGACCGGATCGAGAAACTGCTGAATGGCAAAACCGCCAATGGCGGCCCGCAACGCATTGCCAAAGGCACGGTGATCGACAAAGCGTATTTGGCCTCGGTTGAAAAATACCACTGGTTCGATATTCGCCCGTCGGAGGATGACGTGGCCAACCAGCTGGAATCGATCAAGAACTCGCTGGAGCAAACCCGGCACAGTTTCGATTTGGCATTTGAAGAAAAGCGCAAGAAGCTCACGCAAGGCGACGAGTTGCCGGCTGGTGTATTGAAGATGGTGAAGGTGTACCTGGCCGTCAAGCGCCGCTTGCAGCCCGGCGACAAGATGGCCGGCCGGCATGGCAACAAGGGCGTGGTATCGAAGATCGTGCCGGTGGAAGACATGCCGTACATGGCCGACGGCACCCCCGCCGATATCGTGCTGAACCCGCTGGGCGTGCCGTCCCGCATGAACGTGGGCCAGGTGCTTGAAGTGCATTTGGGCTGGGCCGGCAAGGGCATTGGCCAGCGCATTGGCGACATGCTGCAGGGTGAGGCGCGTCAAATTGAAAAACTCGCTGAACTGCGCAAGTTTTTTGACGAGCTGTACAACCAATCCGGCGGCAAGACCGAGAATATCGACGAGCTGAGCGACGCCGACATCATCGAGATGGCCAGCAATCTGAGCAAGGGCGTGCCGTTTGCCACGCCGGTGTTTGACGGTGCCAAAGAGTCTGAGATTCGCGCCATGCTCAAGCTGGCTTACCCGGACGACATCGCCGCCAAGAAGGGGCTGACCATCACCCGCACCCAGGCGCAATTGTGCGACGGCCGCACCGGTGAGGCCTTTGAGCGGCCCACCACGGTGGGGTATATGCATGTGCTCAAGCTGCACCACCTGGTGGACGACAAGATGCACGCCCGCTCCACGGGCCCGTACAGCCTGGTGACGCAGCAGCCGCTGGGCGGCAAGGCCCAGTTTGGTGGCCAGCGCTTTGGTGAGATGGAGGTGTGGGCGCTGGAGGCGTATGGCGCCGCCTATATCCTGCAAGAGATGCTGACGGTGAAATCAGACGATGTGAACGGCCGCACCAAGGTCTACGAGAGCATCGTCAAGGGTGAGCACGCGATTGAAGCCGGCATGCCGGAATCGTTCAATGTCCTGGTCAAGGAGATTCGCTCCTTGGGCATCGACATGGAACTCGAGCGCAACTGAAACAGGCACAGGAGAGATATATGAAGGGTTTACTGGACCTGTTTAGGCAATTCACGCCCGACGAGCATTTCGACGCGATCAAGATCGGCATTGCATCGCCGGAAAAGATCCGTTCCTGGTCGTTTGGTGAAGTGAAAAAGCCCGAAACCATCAATTACCGGACTTTCAAGCCCGAGCGTGATGGCCTGTTCTGCGCCAAGATTTTTGGCCCGATCAAAGACTATGAATGCCTGTGTGGCAAATACAAGCGCCTGAAGCACCGGGGCGTTATTTGCGAGAAGTGCGGCGTTGAAGTGACGCAGACCAAAGTGCGGCGCGACCGCATGGGCCACATTGATCTGGCCGCGCCGTGCGCGCACATCTGGTTCTTGAAGTCACTGCCCAGCCGGCTTGGCCTGGTACTGGACATGACGCTGCGTGATATTGAGCGCGTGCTGTACTTCGAGGCCTATGTGGTGGTTGACCCCGGCATGACGCCGCTGAAGAAATTCAGCATCATGACCGAGGAAGATTTCGAGGCCAAGCGCACCGAGTTTGGTGATGAATTCGTCGCGCTGATGGGCGCCGAGGGCGTGCAAAAGCTCTTGGCCGACATGGACCTGGATGTCGAGATCGACAAGCTGCGCAACGACATGACCGGCAGCGAGCTGAAGATCAAGAAAAACAGCAAGCGTTTGAAGGTGATGGAAGCCTTCAAGAAAAGCGGCATGAAGCCCGACTGGATGGT
>JANMKO010000156.1:0-10150 GCA_031372085.1 Betaproteobacteria bacterium | reverse complement strand
GAGCTGGCCGGTGGCACGGTGGTGCGGGTGGCGCTCAAAGCCGAAACCTTCCGGCCCGACTTTGAGGCCATCAGCGCCGCCATCACGCCGCGCACCCGGGCCATCCTGGTCAACACGCCGCACAACCCGAGTGCGACGATCTGGCGCGCCGCCGATCTGGACACGTTGGCCGACATCCTGCGCCCCACCGACGCGCTGCTGATCGCCGACGAGGTGTATGAGCACATGGTTTACGACAGTGAGCGCCACGCCAGCGCATCGGCCCACCCTGAGCTGGCGGCGCGCGCTTTTGTCGTCTCTAGCTTCGGCAAGACCTTCCATGTCACCGGCTGGAAGATCGGCACCGTGGCGGCCCCGGCGGCGCTGACGGCCGAGTTCCGCAAGGTGCACCAGTTCAATGTGTTCACCGTCAACACGCCGATGCAGCATGGCCTGGCGCGTTACCTAGCCAACCCCGCGCCCTATCTCGACCTGCCGGCGTTTTACCAGCGCAAGCGCGATCTGTTCCGCAGCGGGCTGGCCGGCACCCGGTTTCGGCTGCTGCCGAGTGAGGGCAGCTACTTCCAGGTGGTGGATTACAGCGCCATCAGCGATCTGGCAGAGGCTGACTTTTGCCGCTGGCTGACCAGCGAGATTGGCGTGGCGGCGATCCCGCTGTCGGCGTTTTATGACGATGGCCGCAACCAGGGCCTGGCGCGGTTTTGTTATGCCAAGCAAGACGCCACGTTGCACAGTGCACTGGCCCGGCTGGCGCGGCTGTAGGCCCCGGCGGGGCGCAGCAGCGCAGCAGGCTCAGCGCCGCGAGATCGACGGCGGCAGCAGATCGCTGTCGTCAAACCCCGCCAGATCAGAGATGCGGCTGTCGCGCCGCCGATCAACATCGGTGAAAGCCGCCGGCCGGGTGAACTCTCGCGGGGCGGGCGCAAAGTCACTCAAGTCCAGATCCAGTTTGGCCGGGCGCGGCGCTGCGTCCAGCGCCAGGGTGGGCAAGGCGTCGCTGCCAGCGGCCGGCAAGCGGTGGCTGCCCCGCGAAAACACCCAATCGGCCAGCATGGCCCGGGCCGCGCCCGGCTCAGACAGGTGGGGCCGGGGCAGGGTGATGTCGAGCGGGCCTTCACCCAGTGGCAGCAGCACATCCACCGCCTCGGCATCCGGCCCCGCTTTGGCGGGTGGCGGCCAGGCTGCGCCGGGCATGGCCATCGTCGGCAGATCCAACCGGGCGGTCAACGGTGGGGCCGGCTTGGCCAGCGGCGCAGGCTGCGGCCTTGCCGGTGGCGGCGCCAGACCCTGCGCGGCGGCGGCCGGCAAATCACGCAGCAGCGCATGCAAGGTGAGCAGATCGTGGAAGGCGGGCAGGTCAAACGGCTCAAGATCGGCGCGGCGCAACAGCAGCGCCTCAAGATCGGCCACGGCGCGCGCCGGCTGCGACCAGACGGTTTGCAGACGCGCCACCAGGTCTGGGTAGTCCAGCAGGCAGCGGCCGGCCGCCAGATCACCCTGCCATTCGGGCGCCACCGCGTTGAAGCGCAGGTTGAAGCGCTCCCGGGTGCGCTCATACGCCTCTTCATCGCCTTGCTGCCGGTAGATTTCCAGCAGCTTGAAATACGGCAAGGCGCTGGTGCCGCCGGTGGCCCGCACATGGTTGAGCAGCAAATCGATGGCCGCCTGCTCTTGGCCCAGCACCCGGAAAAAATCAACCTGCTGGTCAAGATCGAGCAGTTCGTCTACCGACACCGGCCGGGGCGGCACGGCACTGCCCATTGAAAACGACTCGGCCGGCCGCGATCCCACACCCGACAGGGGCGGTACCGTCGGCGGCGCCCGGCTGGGTGCCGGCGGCGACTGCGGCGCCGGGCCTGGCTCAGGCCCCTGCGCGGCCGTGCTGCCCGACAGCAAACGCTGGTCGGGCGGCGTCAGCGGGGCTGACGCCGACGCCCGGCCGGCAGTGGCCCGCGCGGCGAGCGCCTCAACGTCGGCCGGTGCCCAGGCGCGTTGCGCCAGCTCACGCTGCAAACGCCGCACCCGCAAGGCCAGCCACACCGCGCCTGCGGCGGCCACCACCAGGCCCAGCACCAGCCAGGGCAGCCAGTCGTTGATGGCTTCTGCGGCGGCCAGCCGATGGCGCAGCACCGTCAACTGGGCCTGCTGGCGTTTGGTGTCGGTCAGCAATTGCAGCAGCTGGCCTTCCAATTGGGCGATTTGAGCGATCTGGGCGATCTGGGCCGCCTGGGCCGTCTGCTCGGCGGCGCTGCGGGCGGCGGCGTCGGCCATCGGCGGCGCCGTGTTGCCGACCGGATCGCCCAGCGCGGCCACCGCCATTGCGCCAGCCTGCGGCGGCACTGCGGCCTGCCGTGTGCCAGGGCGCGCGGCATGGCCAAAGGCCACCGCCAGCAGCATGCCAACGCTGACGGCCCCCAGCAGCAGCCAGGTCTTGGCGGTCAGGCGCAGCACCACGCGCTGAGGGGGGTCAGGCACGCTTGCACACGCCGGGGGGCCGAAAGACATCCGATTGACTCTAGCACGCGACCCGCCCGGGCCAAACGGCAGAAAATGGCCTGAAACGGCCTCAATTTGCCCCTGCCAGGGCGCGCCGCCGGCGGGGCTCAGCAGTCGTAGCCAGGCGACTGGCGGGCCAGCCGGCGCAGCAGGCCGGGCCAGACCAGCGCACCGCCCAGGCCGCGCGTCGCCTGGGCCGATTGCTGGCGCGCGGTGCTGATGATCTCGGGGTGCACCGGGATCAGCTCACCGCCGCCCTGCGCCCGCACCTGGATGGTGCAGACGGTCTCAAACAAATACATCGACAAAAACGCCTCGGCCACGCTGGGCCCGACGGTGAGCAGGCCGTGGTTGCGCAGCATCAGGTAGTTGTTGCGTCCCAGGTCGCGCACCAGGCGCGGCTTCTCGTCGTCGCGCAGCGCCACGCCCTCGTAGTCGTGGTAGCCCAGGCTGCCCAGCACAAAAATCGACTGCTGCGAGATCGGCAGCACGCCGCCGCGCTGGGCCGACACGGCCACGCCGTTGATCGAGTGCACATGCAACACGCAGTGGGCATCGTGCCGCTCGGCATGCACCGCGCTGTGGATGGTGAAGCCGGCTGGGTTGATCGGGTACGGTGAGTCGTCGAGCTTGTTGCCGTGGATGTCGATCTTGACCAGGCTGGACGCGGTGATCTCATCAAACATCAAGCCGTAGGGGTTGATCAGGAACTGGTCTTCGGTGCCAGGCACCCGGGCGCTGATGTGGGTGAAGACCAGATCGTCCCACTTGAACAAGGCCACCAGCCGGTAGGCCGCCGCCAGGTCGAGCCGGGTTTGCCATTCTTCGGCCGCGACCTGGTGCTGGCGCGACGGGATATCAAGGACGGGACAAGACATGGCGCGGGCTCCGGGGGCAGATGACAACCGATGGACGATAGGATAGGCCCCGTGGCGCCGTTGTCACGCCTGGGACAAGCCATGAACACCCCGGTTCTCACCACCGAAGAGCGGCAAAACATCGAATCCGGCGCCTGGTTCTGCCGGTTGTCGCAGCCGCTGCGCAACGCGATCCTGTCGCGCGCTTATGTGCGCCGCTTGTCCGACGGCGCGGCGCTGGCGTCGCGCGGCACGCCGGCCGAAGACTGGTGCGGCGTGGCGCGTGGCACGGTGCGGGTGTCACTGGTGTCGCTGGCGGGCAAGCAAGTCACGCTCACCTACTGCGAGCCGGGGGTGTGGTTTGGCGACATCGCACTGTTTGACGGCCTGCCGCGCACCCATGATGCCGACGCGCACGGTGAAACCACCCTGCTGTGCGTGCGCAAGGCCGACTTCAAGGCGCTGCTGACGCAACACCCCGAGCTGTACGACGCGCTGCTGCGGCTGAACTGCCGGCGCCTGCGGCTGATGTTCAACCAGTTTGAAGATCTGAACACCAAGCCGCTGTCAGCCCGGCTGGCCAAGCAGATCATCCTGCTGGCCAAGAGCTACGGCATCGAGCAGGGCGAGGAGATCCGCATCGGCCTGCAACTGGCGCAAGAAGACCTGGCCCAGCTGCTGGGCGCGTCACGCCAGCGGGTGAATCAAGAGCTGAAGGGCTTTGAGCGCGACGGCGCAGTGCGGGTTGAGCCGACGCGGCTGGTGGTGCTGTCGCGCGACAAGCTGCTTGAAATCGCCGAGGGCTGATCAAGCCCGGGTGGTTTGCCCTCTGGCGATCAAGCCGCCACGCGCGGGCCCGAGGTGCGCACCAACTCGCTGTGCGACCACGCACTCGGCTGGGTGGTCAGCCCGCCGCCGGCTGCGCTGCGCCACTCGGTGCCCAACCGCCGGGCCTCGCGCAGCGCATGCTCAAACACCGAGAACCACACCGCCAGCGCGGCGGTATCAGGGTGGGGCAGCAAGGTGCGCAGCGTGAGCCGGCCGCGGGCGACGGTCAGCGCCACCGGCTGGTCGGCCTGCACCATGTCCACGGTGGCCATCAGCGCGTCATTCAGCGGGCTGGCCAGCCACTGCTGCAACCAGGGCGCCACGCTGCCCACCGCGCCGTAGCGGCAGTGCAGCCGGCCCAGCTCGGCCGGCGCCAGCTTGGTGTACATCACCAGCCAGCGCATCTCGGACGGGGTGGTGGTGTCGATGCGGGTTTGCACATCATCGACAAACTGGTCGTACACCGTCTGCTCCATCAGCGCCATCAGGCTGCGGTTGATGACCAGCGCCATCAAGGCGTGCGGCAAATCCAGCTCGGCGATCAGCCGCAGCTCAAAGCCCGGGATGTAGTTGCGCTGCGATGCGCCCCACTCGATGCGCCAGGGCTGGCCGGCCTGCTGGCCCTCGATCACGCAGCCCGGCGCATTGCGCACCCGGCGGAAGCGGTGGCCGTGGTCATGGGCCCATTGCTGCAAGACCAACGGCTCGACCGGGCCCGGGGCGCTGGGCAGCAAGCGGCGCAACAGCTTCAGCATGGATTAGAGTGGCCCGGGACAACTCGGCCAACTTGGACAGAACGGGGACAACACATGATTGAAGTCTATTCCTGGCCCACCCCCAACGGGCACAAGGTGCACGTGATGTTGGAGGAATGCGGCCTGCCATACCGTGCAATACCGGTCAATATCGGCACCGGCGCGCAATTTGCACCGGATTTTCTGGCCATCAGCCCGAACAACAAAGTCCCGGCCATCACTGATCCCGACGGCCCGGACGGCCAGCCGATCAGCTTGTTCGAGTCGGGTGCCATCCTGCTGTATCTGGCGGGCAAGACCGGCCGGTTTCTGCCCACCGGCACACGCCAGCGCTACGAGGTGCTGCAGTGGTTGATGTTCCAGATGGGCGGTTTGGGGCCAATGCTGGGCCAGGCCCACCACTTCCGCATTTACGCGCCCGAGAAACTGCCCTACGCGGTGGAGCGCTACACCAATGAGGCCAAACGGCTGTATGGCGTGCTGGACCGGCGGCTGGCCAAATCAAGGTATGTCGGCGGCACTGAATACTCGATTGCCGATATCGCGGTATTCCCGTGGCTGCGCTCCTGGAAGAACCAGGGCATCGATTGGGTCGACTACCCGCAGCTCAAAGGCTGGTTTGACGAGGTGGCGGCACGCCCGGCGGTGCAACGCGGCGTGGCCGTGTTGGCCGACCTGCGCAAACCGCTGACCGACGACCAATCGCGCAGCATCCTGTTTGGCAGCCAGCAATACCAGCGCCGTTGAGCCGCTGGCGCACCACCCCCGATGAGCAGCCACCCCCAAGACGATGCCAGGCCGCCGCCGGGCTTGGCGCCCGGCGCTCCGCCCGTTGAACCAGCCCCCATCGACGACGCGTGGGCGCCCACCCAACGCATCGTGCGCGCCGGGCCAGGGCCCGGCCCCGGCCGCGGCAACGCCTTGCCGATGGGCACCCGGCTGGCCGAATTCGAGCTGCTGCGCGTGCTGGGCGAAGGCGGCTTCGGCATCGTCTACCTGGCGCAAGACCACTCACTGCGGCGCCGGGTGGCCATCAAGGAGTACATGCCGGCGGCCCTGGCCAGCCGCGCCGCCGGCCAGCCGATCCAGTGGGTGGCGGGGCGCAACCGCGCGGTGTTCAACGCCGGCCTGATCAGCTTCATCAACGAGGCGCGGCTGCTGGCCCAGTTTGACCACCCGTCGCTGGTCAAGGTGTACCGCTTCTGGCAAGACAACGGCACGGCCTACATGGTGATGCCGTTTTACGAAGGCGCCACGCTGAAGCTGACGCTGGAGCACCTGCCCCGCCCACCCGACGAGCGCTGGCTGATGGCCTTGCTGGCCGCACTGACCGAGGCGCTGGCCGTGGTGCATGCCGCGCACTGCCTGCACCGTGACATCGCACCCGACAACATCCTGCTGCTGGCTGGCAGCGGCCGGCCGCTGCTGCTCGATTTTGGTGCCGCCCGGCAGGTGATCGGTGACGCCACCCAGGCCCTCACCGCCATCCTCAAGCCCGGCTATGCACCGGTCGAGCAATACGCCGATGCCGGATCGCTGCGCCAGGGCCCGTGGACCGATGTGTATGCGCTGTGCGCCGTGGTGTATGCCGCGCTGATGGGCAAAAAGCCGCCGGTGGCGGTGGGCAGGACGGTGCATGACAGCTACGTGCCGCTGACCCGCAGTGCGGCCGGGCGCTGCTCGGTGCGCTTTCTGCAAGCCATCGACGACGGGCTGCGGGTGCGGCCCGATGAGCGCACCGCGTCGGTGGCCGACCTGCGCCGGGCACTGGGGCTGGACGCGCCGGCCCACGTGCCGCTGCCGCTGCCGCTGCCGCTGCCGCTGCCACTGCCACTGCCGCTGCTGTCCCCAACCGGGCCGCCGGTTGCGGCAGTGCCAAAGGCGGCGCCGCCCGCCCGTCCGGCCGCAACGCCGCCCGCCCGTCCGGCCGCAGCGCCGCCCGCCCGCCGGGCCACGGCAGCGCTGCCCCCACGGCCATGGGGCTGGGCCGCGCTGGCCGCTGGCGCGGTGCTGGCCACTGCCGGCAGCAGCTACTGGGTCTGGGCCAGCCAGTGGCGCCCGGCCGTCGCGCCGTCGAGGGTGGCCAGCGCCATGGCTGCGGCGCCGTCACTGGCGCCAGCCGCGCCGCTGGCCCCGGCGCCGACACCCTCACCAGCGCCATCGCCCGCACTGGCGCCGTCGCCCGGCGTGTCCATCAGCGGTGAGTTCGACCGCATCGTGCAGGCCGGCAGCGCCGGCTTCGCGGTCGAGGCCAGCGCCAGGCAGCCGCGCTTGCGCATCGGCCGCGACCGGCTCGCCTTCAACATCAAATCGGCCCGCGACGGCCATGTCTATGTGCTGGTGGGCGGGCCCGACGGCTCGCTGCTGCTGCTCTACCCCAACAGCCAGGCGCCACAACACCAGATCCGCGCTGGCCAGACCTTGAGCCTGCCGCAAGCCGACTGGCTGCTCGACACCACCGAGCCGGCCGGCACCGAGCATTTTTTGGTGCTGGTGTCGCAGCATCCACGGGATTTCTCAGCCCTCAGCGCGCAGCGCGACACCTGGTTCTTGAAGCTGCCCACCGGCCCGGGTGCGGCGCTGGCCGGCTCGGTGCGCTGCGAGCAGCCGGGCTGCGACGTTTACGGTGCAGCCCGGTTTTCAGTCGACATCGTGAATTGACGGTGGTGCGCCGGGCGGGCGTAAAAAAGCCGCCCGAAGGCGGCTTTTCAAATCGGCAGAAAACCGATTATTTGCTTGCGGCCATCGCGGCAGCACCAGCGGCGGCAGACGCGGCGGCATCGACCACCGACGCAGCGGCCGTGGCGCCAGCCGACGCGGCGGCATCGGCCACCGACGAGGCGGCAGCGCCCATCGCTGAAGCGGCGGCAACCGGCACCGTCACGGTGGCCGTGGCTTCTTCTTTCTTGCCACAGGCGGTCAACGCAGCGGCGGCGATCAGGGTAGCCAACAGGACTGATTTGTTCATTTGTATCCTCAGTAAAAAATGTCGATCAACGATTACCGGTAAGGGGATCTGACGCATTCAGTCAAAACCGATGTGTCGAGAAACCAGACCCAGAAAGCTCGAGCCCTTCTAAGCCCAGCCAAAAATTATAGCAAACCTAGGGAACCCACCTATAAACCCAAGGTCGTGACCGGCCAGGCGGGCTCGCAGCGTTGCAAAAAGTCCGCACATTTTTCGCGCAACACAGCCACCTGCAACGCTTGGGTGACCAACCGCAAGCGCCAATCGGGTGCGTCCAGCCACTGCGCGGCCACCGGCCCGGCCAGCAGCAGGCGCAGACCCGGGGCCAGCGCGCCGTCCACCGGCGTCAGCACCTCGATGCGGTGCGTCCAGTCACGGCGCCAGCGGGCAAAACGTGCATGGTTTTGCGCCACCGCCGCAAAATCGACGCCGATCAGCCGCAGCCGCCGGCCGGGTGGTCGCAGCCAGTGGGCCAAACTGGTGAGCACGGCCGGATCGTCAAGCGGCCAGTCGGCGAAGTGGGTGTCGGCCAGCAGCACGTCTGGCGGCGGCGTGTCGAACACGGCCTCAGCTCCGGCCAGTGGCGACAAGCCGCACAGCACCCGGCGCAACTCGGCCCGGCAGGTGGCCCGGCCTTGCAGCACGCCGGTGGGCATCGGGTCGGTCATGGCCCGGTCGGCGGATTCAGACAATCGAATGCACCCAGCCGGCGTCGGCCCAGTCGCCCAGCAGCGCGCGCGCAACGCGGCTGAGCTGTGCCACCCCAGCCGCCGGCAATTGGCGCTGATCGGCCAGTTGCTGCATCAACCGCGCATCGCGGCCGCCGGCCACAAAGGCCTCACCGTTGATGAACACATGGTGGTCGTCATACAGCATGCGGCTGCGCCGGTCGAGCCGCGCGCCGGCACCGATGGCCAGCGGTGCGCCGGCATCAAAAAACACCTGCGGCTTGGGCTCGGTCATCAGCTGGCCCAGCGCGTGGTCCAGCGTGCGCGGGTCGCGCAGCGCACGCTGCAGGGCTTTGTCGGCAAATCGGCGCAGGCCGGCGGGCAAACGGCCAGGCGTGCTGGTGGCGGGCTGGCCAGCGTCGCGGTACAGCGCGTCGCCTGATTCGGCCGGCTCCAGGCCGTCGGCAATCTGCTGCAGCAGCGCTTGCGCCAGCGTGCCGGCGCTGGCCGCCCGCAAGCCGATCGAGCAGGTCATGCACTCGCCCTCGGCGATGCCGTCATGGCCCCACTGCGGCGGCAGGTACAGCATGTCACCGGGCGCCAGCAGCCACTCTTGGGTGGGCTCGAAGTGGGCCAGGATGCGCACCGGCAGACCAGGCACCAGGGTGCGGTCAGCTACCGGCCCGATGCGCCAGCGGCGCTGGCCCTGCACTTGCAGCAAGAAGACGTCGTAAGAGTCGAGGTGCGGGCCGACACCCCCGCCGTCGCTGGCCCAGGAGATCATCACATCATCCAGCCGGGCGTCAGGCATGAAGCGGAAGGCTTGCAGCATCTCGTGCGCTGGCTGGCAGTGCAGATCCAGCCCTTGCAGCAGCAAGGTCCAGTTCGGCCGCTTGACGGGTGGCAACGCGCGACGGGCGAACGGGCCGTGGCGCATGCGCAAACCGGGGGCCGATGGGGGGGCCGACGTTGTGGCAGAGGTTGCGGCAGAGGTTGCGGCTGCTGTTGCGGCGGCTGTTGCGGCTGACGTTGCGGCTGCTGGTGCCGCTGCTGCGGTGGATCGGCCGTCAAACCGGGTGAGCAAGCGCGACTCGACGCCCTCGCCACCGGCCAGCGCAAACAGCGCGGCACGGCTGATCGGCGGGGTGATGCCGGGCCAGGCCTGGCGCACCAGCAGCGGCTTTTTTTGCCAGTGCCGGCGCATGAAGGTGGCCGGCGACAGGCCGCCCAGCAGGGCCAGCGGTTGGGTGACATCCATGGCGCAGATTGTCGCTGCCCGGCGGGCCTGCCGGCCTGGCAGCAGGCGCGGGGGTGGCGGGCCCGGTATGCCAGAATTCAGCGATGTTGATCACCGCACCCTGTGTCGTCAGCCTCACCTGGCGCCTGGCCGATGCCCAGGGCCAGGCGATTGATGATTTGACCGAGCCGCTGGAATTTTTTTACGGCGGCCACGACCTGTTGCCCAAGCTGGAAGAGGCGCTGGCCGGCCAGCCCCCCGGTATTGAGGTGGATTTGCACCTTCAGCCCGAGCACGGTGTTCGAGATTACGACCCGGCGCAGTTGTGTTTTGAGGCGCGC
>JANMKO010000133.1:0-4941 GCA_031372085.1 Betaproteobacteria bacterium | reverse complement strand
CAACCTGCGTGATCCGGCGCTGCTGGACCACTTTCCGGTCATCGGCGCGGCCGTGGTGGCGGCCGTGCTGCTCACCGCGCCGCTGCGCAGGCCCGGCTGGCATTTGCTGCCAGCGGCTTTCAGAGCCAGCCTGTTCTTGCTGGGCCTGGTCTGGTGCGCGTCGCTGATGCCGGTAGACCACCTGCCCGCGCCGTCCTGGCCCAGCACCTTGGGCCTGGGCTTTGTCTCGGCGGTGTTCGACAACATCCCGCTCACCGCGCTGGCGATCCGGCAAGACGGCTTCGACTGGGGGTTTCTGGCGTATTCGGTGGGCTTTGGTGGCTCGATGATCTGGTTTGGTTCGTCGGCGGGCGTGGCACTGGCCGGCATGTACCCCGAGGCGCGCTCGGTCGGCGCCTGGGTGCGTGGCGGCTGGCATGTGGCGGTGGGCTATGTGCTGGGCTTTTTTGTGATGCTGGTGCTGGTGGGCTGGCATCCGCACCCGATCAAGGCCGGGCCGGGCCGCTTGCCGATCAACGCCGTGGCCACGACGATGACAACCCCGGTCTCCGACCAAGAGGTGACAAGATGACCCGACCCCGCGTGCTGGTGGCCATACCGCTGTTTGCCAACGTGCTGGCCCGGCTGGCTTTGTTTTTTGAAGTCGATGCCCCGTGCGGCAGCGCTGAGCCCATCGATTGGGCGCCCGACGCGCTGGCCGCCCGGCTGCAAGGCTGTGCCGGCATTTTGCTGGCGGGTGCACCGGCCATCGACGCCGCACTGCTGGCCGCCTGCCCCGGTCTGCGCATGGTGGCCAGCATGGCGGTGGGCCACAACAACATCGATCTGCCAGCCTGCACCGCGCGCGGTGTGCTGGTCAGCAATGCGCCCGATGTGCTGACCGAGACCACCGCCGACTTCGGCTTTGCGCTGATGATGGCCACCGCCCGCCGCATCACCGAGGCCGAGCGCTTTTTGCGCGCTGGCCGCTGGGCCCATTGGTCGTATGACCTGCTGGCCGGCGCCGATGTGCACGGCGCCACACTGGGCGTGCTGGGCATGGGCCGTATCGGCTCGGCAATTGCCCGGCGCGGCGCGCTGGGTTTTGGCATGCCGGTGGTCTACCACAACCGCAGCCGGCTGGCGGCCGCAGAGGAGGCCCAGCTCGGCGCACGCTGGGTGAGCAAAGATGATTTGCTGCGCCAGGCCGACCACCTGGTGATCGTGGTGCCGTACAGCGCGGCATCGCACCACCTGATCGGCGCGGCCGAGCTGGCGCTGATGAAGCCCAGCGCCACGCTGACCAACATCGCCCGCGGCGGGGTGGTGCACGATGCGGCGCTGGCCGCAGCGCTGCGCGAGCGCCGCCTTGCTGGCGCCGGGCTGGATGTGTTTGAGGGCGAGCCGGCGGTGCACCCCGATCTGCTGACGCTGCCGAACGTGGTGCTGACCCCGCACATCGCCAGCGCCAGCTTGCCCACCCGGCGGGCGATGGCCGACCTGGCGGCGCGCAACCTGGTGGCCGGGCTAGGGTTTGGCGACGAGGCCGGCCGCCCGCCCAGCGCCCTCAACCCCGAAGTCCTGGCCCCGCCACAACCAGACGGCGGTGCCAAGTAACCAGACGGCGGCCGCCGCCGAGGTGATCTCGATGCCGGCCCAGCGGCCCCACTGCACGCCGGCCAGTGCGCGCACCGCCAGCGGGCCTGCCAGCTGGCCCAGCGCAAACGCCGCCGTCATGCGGCCCAGCAGGCGTGCCGGCTGGGCCGGGGCCAACGCCCGGGCCTGCTGCATCGCGATCACCGTGGCCAGCACAAACGTGCCGCCCACCAGCAGCGCGGCCAGCGCGATGGCCCCGCCCGACCGGCTGGCCAGCGGCAGCGCCACGCCCACAGCCATCGCAAACTGGCACACGCTCCAGGCGCGCAGCGGCGGCCAGCGGCCGATCCAACGCATCGACAGCACGGTGGACGCCATTGCCGCCAGCCCGAACACCGGCCACACCAGGCCAAAGCTGCGGGGATCGTCCAACAGGGTGCGCGCCATTGCCGGCAAAAACGTGGCCGGCATGATGTAGCCAAAACCAAAGCTGCCGTAGCACACCACCAGCGGCCAACTGCCGCGCGGCAGGGCGGCGCTGGCCGGCCGGCCGGCGGCAGCACCAGGCGACTGGGCCGATGCACTGGCGCTGTTGCCCGGCACGGCAGCGGCCACATCGGCCGCGCGGGCTGCATCGGCGGTACCAGCCGTACTGGTCGTACCAGCCGTATTGGCCGTATCAGCCGCATCGGCAGCGGTGGCCGGGTGGGTCGCGGCGTTGGCATCGGCCGCCTGCCCACGCGGCAACAAGGCCCCCACCGCCAGCGCCAGCAGCAGCGCCGCACCGCCCAGCGCCAGCCACAGCGCGTCCGCGCTCAGGCCGGCGCCCGCCCAGGCCATCAAACCGGCCAGCACGATGCCGGCACCCACGCCGGTGAACACCCAGCCGCCCAGCACGCCCTGGCCACGCTGGGCCAGCAGGCTCAAGCTCCAGCTGCTGATGCCCACCAGCGCCCAGGCGCTGCACACCCCGGCGCCAAAGCGCAGGCCGCTCCACAGCAGCAGGCCGTGGCCCAGGCCGGCGGCGGCCGTCAGCCCGGCGATCAGCGGCAGGCAGGCCCGCACCAGGCCCAGCGGCCGGCGCGCCAGCCACCCGGCGCTGAGCGCGCCCACCAGATAACCCAGGTAGTTGGCGGCGGCCAGCGCCGCGCCGCCGGCCGCGTCGATCTGGCCATCACGCATCATCAGCGGCAGCAGCGGCGTGAAGGCAAAGCGGCCGATGCCCATCGCCACCGCCAGCGTCATCGCCCCGGCCAGTGCCACGGCCCAGGTGTGCGGTGCGGCGTTGCGGGCGGTGTCGGGCGGGCGGGCCATGCCGGCATCATGCCGCCGTCGCGCCCGCTGCCCGGCCACCGTGCACCCGCAGCGCTGACCCGTTTTGACGCGATACCTTTGGGCCACAGTCGGGTTTGTCCTCTCGGCCACACAGCGCTGCCACGCCACCATCCCCAGGGTAAACGCCGTTGTTGCGCGTGATCACACCCCGAGGAATCCACCATGAGCATCCGCTTCAAAATCAATGGCAAACCCGTTGAGGCCAAGGCCGAGCCCGACACCCCGCTGCTGTGGGTGATCCGCGACGAGATCGGCCTGACCGGCACCAAGTTCGGCTGCGGCGCCCAGCTCTGCGGCGCCTGCACGGTGCACCTGGACGGCGTGCCGGTGCGCTCTTGCGGCACGCCGCTCTCAGCCGTGGCCGGCAAATCGGTGGCCACCATCGAGAGCCTGTCGCGCAACAACAGCCACCCGCTGCAAAAAGCCTGGATCGCCCACGACGTGCCGCAGTGCGGCTACTGCCAGAGCGGCCAGTTGATGAGCGCGGCCGCGCTGCTGAGCAAAAACAAGAACCCCAGCGACAACGAGATCGACCAGGCGATGAGCGGCAACCTGTGCCGCTGCGGCACCTACGTGCGGGTGCGCGCCGCGATCAAGACCGCGGCCTCTGAAATCCGTGGCGCCAAAGCCTGAAGGAGCCTCTGATGAGCCATATCACCTCTGACCACTCCGCCGACGCTGACCAAACCAGCGTCGAAGTCTCACGCCGCCGCTTCATGCAGGGCACGGCCGCCGTCTCGGGCGGCTTGCTGGTGGGCGTGTGCCTGCCGGTGGCCGGCCCGGCCGTGGCCGCCGGCACGCTGCACACGCCCAATGCGTTTGTGCACATTGCCGATGACAACACCATCACCTTGATCTCGGCCCGGGCCGAGATGGGGCAGGGCGTTTACACCTCGATGCCGATGTTGATCGCCGAAGAACTGAACGTCGATATCAAGAAGGTCAAGGTGGCCTTCGCGCCCCCGGGCAAAGAGTATGGCAACGCACTTCTTTTTGGCCTGATGCTCACCGGTGGCTCGACCTCGGTGCGTGAGGGCTGGGACAAGTTGCGCGTCGCCGGTGCCCAGGTGCGTGAAATGCTGCTGACCGCCGCAGCCCAGCGCTGGAATGTGGACGTCAGCACGCTCAGCGCCGTCGATGGCCGGGTGATGGGCCCGGGCGGCAAGGTGGCCACTTACGGCCAACTGGCTGATGCGGCGTCCAAGCTCACCGCGCCCGAGAAAGTGGCGCTCAAAGACCCCAGCCAGTTCCGCATCGTCGGCAAGCGCGTCACCCGGCTCGACACGCCGGCCAAGGTCAACGGCACGGCCCTGTTCGGCATGGATGTCAAGCTGCCCGGCATGGTCTACGCCTCGCTGGAGATGTGCCCGGTGATCGGCGGCAAGGTGAAAAGCTTCGATGCCAGCCGCGCCAAGGCCATGCCCGGCGTGGTGGATGTGGTGCAGATACCCGACGGCGTGGCGGTGGTGGCCGACAGCTACTGGCATGCCCGCAAGGCCCGTGAGGTGCTGGTGGTGCAGTGGGACGAGGGCGCCAATGCCAACCTGAACAGCGCCGCCATGTTTGATGGCACCCGCGCCGCGCTGCTGGCCGGCAAAGGCGCGATCCCCGTGCGCCCGGCGGTGGGCGATGCGGACGACGTCATCAAGAACGCTGCCAAGGTGGTGCGGGCCGAATACGTGTCGCAAAACGTCAGCCACTCACCCATGGAGCCGATGAACTTCACCGCCCATGTCGCCGACGGCAAAGCACTGTTGATCGGCGGCACGCAATGGCCCGATGCGGCGCAGGGCGCGGTGGCCAAGCTGCTGGACATCAAACCCGAGAATGTGGCGGTGCAGTCCACCTTCCTGGGCGGCGGTTTTGGGCGTCGCATCGACATGGATTTCGTCATCCAGGCGACATTGATCAGCAAGGCCGTCAAGCGCCCGGTCAAGCTGATCTGGAGCCGCGAAGACGACATGACGCATGATTTTTATCGGCCGCTGGCGGTGCATCAACTGGCCGCGTCGCTCGGCACCGATGGCAAAC
>JANMKO010000131.1:0-2315 GCA_031372085.1 Betaproteobacteria bacterium | reverse complement strand
CGCGCGGCCCACCCCCCCCACGCGGCCCTGCCGGCGCGGCGCCGCGGCGGCACTGGGTGGGGCGGCCGGTGGGGCCGCCTGTGGGGTCGCTTGTGTGGTCGCTTGTGTGGTCGCCTGTGCGGACGGTAGTGTGGCGGGTGTTGAGGCCGGTGGGGTGGTTGGTGTCGGCCGTGTTGGCAGTGGCGACGGTGGCGGCGGTGCCGGCGCAACAGGCGGTGTGGTGTCACTCATGGCAGTGCGCCCGGGCTGTCCAGCAGGCGGCGCAGGGCGCTGGCGTCGCCGCGCCAGCTGCGGCCACGGGCATCGGGTTTGAGCGCACCGCGCAGATCGTCATGGTCGAGGATGGTGAGCAAGACGGTCACCGTCTCGCCCAGCGGCTTGCAATGCGCGGCGATGCTGAGCAAATCCACCGGCTGGCCCCGGGCGTCGGGGCGGCTGCCCACGTCGTAGTGCACGCCGTGGTTGATCAGCGCGATCTCGGCCGATTTGGCGTCGTCGCAATACAGATCGAGGTGGATGGCCGACAGCCGGGTGGCGGTGCCGCGCCACACCGCGCCGCCCAGGTGCGGTCGGAACTCGGCCAGCCGGTCCATCCAGACCAGCGCCAGTTGGCGCAGTGCCAGCAACTCGGCGGGCTGGCTGTCAGCGCAAAACAGCGCCAGGTAATCACGCACCTCGTCTTCAACACATTCGTTGCTGGGCATTTGGCTCAGGCGGCCGGCGCGCGGGCCCAGCGCGCGCAGCGCCTTGCGCTTGGCACCGGCGTATTCCATGCCTTCATCCACCACCAGGCGGGCGGCGGTGGCGGCAATCTGCTGGGCTAGACGGTCAGGCATGGCGGCGATTGTAGAAAGCCGTGCTGGGCGGGTGGGCACGCGGGATTGCCGGCGGCAAAGCCGTGCCGTGGGCCACACCGTCAGCGCTGTCAAGGCAGGGCCACCGCGCCCATGCGGGCAGCGATGGTGGCGGCCCGCCCGCCCACATAGGCCGAGCCGGGGTTTTTTTCGAAGCGCTTTGGCGCCGGCAGCATCACCGCCAGCCGGGCGGCCGACAGCGTGTCCAGCCGGGCGGCATCGGTGTGGAAGTAGTGCCGGGCGGCGGCCTGGGCGCCAAACACGCCTTCGCCCCATTCCACATGGTTGAGGTAGATCACCAGGATGCGGCGCTTGGGCAGCAGCGCCTCCAGCGCCAGCGTCAGCACAAACTCTTGCGCCTTGCGGGCGGCGGTGCGCTCACCCGACAAAAAAAGGTTTTTGGCCAGTTGCTGGCTGATGGTGGAGCCGCCCACCAGCTTGGGTTCTACAGGGGGCCGCGCCGCCGTCGACGCCGCGCCCTTGGCGCCAGCGCGGCCCGGCGCCGGACGGGGGTTGGTCTGCGCATTGCGCCGCGCCGCGCTGGCCTCGGCGCGCTGGTTTTTCTCCCAAGCTTGCTCCAGCGCGTCCCATTCCACGCCGTTGTGCTCGGCAAAGCCGGCGTCCTCACTGGCGATCACCGCGCGTTTGAGGGTGGCGGCAATGCGGTGGTCGTCCACCCAATCCTGCTGCCAGTCGAGGCGCTGTTTTTCACGCAGCAGGCGCGCCGCCTCGCTGCGCTGGAAGGTGGTGGATTGCGGCGCCAGCACCGCCATCAGTGCGATGCGGGCGCCAAAGTAGAGCTGCAGCGACGCAGCGCAGACCAGCAGCAGCCCCAACAGCCGCAGCCCGTGGCGCCGCAGCGCCACGCCTCTTTGAGCCCAGCCGCTGGCCACCCGGGGCATCAAACAGGCGCCAGCAGCCGGGCGCGCAGGGCGGCCAGCACTGGCGCGGTGTCAGGCCGCACGCCACGCCACAGCCAGAACGCTTCGGCGGCTTGCTCAACCAGCATGCCCAGGCCGTCGCGGCCGGTGGCACCGTGGCCGGCGGCCCAGTCGAGAAACGGCCGGGCGGCAGGGCCGTACATCAAATCCAGCGCCAGCGTGCCGGGCCGCAGCACCTGGGCGCCCACCGGCGGCGGGCCACCGGCCAGGCTGCTGGCACTGCTGTTGAGCACCACATCAAAGGGGCCGGCGGTGGCCCGCTCAGCCGGGTCGAGCCCGCAGGCAGTGAGCGCAACGCCGTGCTGGCCGGCCCACGCCCGGTGGCGTTGCACCAGCGCGTCGGCCTTGGCCGGCGTGCGGTTGGCCACCGTGATGGCGGCGCAGCCGGCCTCGATCAGCGGCCCCAACACCCCGGCCGCTGCGCCGCCGGCACCGATCAGCAGCACCCGCGTGCCGGCCAGCGCCACACCGGCATGGGCCTGTAGGTCACGCACCAGGCCGCAGCCGTCGGTGTTGTCCG
>JANMKO010000122.1:0-9748 GCA_031372085.1 Betaproteobacteria bacterium | reverse complement strand
CCCCCCTCTCGGCGCCCGGTGGTTACGTCCCCGTGTTTCCCGCCCCGGCGCGACTGCCCCGTGTTTTCCCCCCCGGCGGGCGCCGCCCCCGGGGCGCCGCCAGCCGGTGGGAGTTGTGCCTTGCCGCTGCCTGTTGACACCGCGCTGCCCACCAGCATCGACGACACCCTGGCCCGCCTGGCCGGGCTGGATTACCTGGCGGGCCGGCCCCTGGCCACCTGCGTCTACCTGGCGCTCAAGTTGCAGCGCCCGCTGTTTGTGGAGGGTGAGCCCGGCACCGGCAAGACCGAGATCGCGCGCACGCTGGCCGCCATGCTGGGCCGGCCGCTGATCCGCTTGCAGTGCTACGAGGGGCTCGACCTGGCCCAGGCGGCTTATGAGTGGAACTACGGCCGGCAGATGATGGAAATCCGGCTGGCCGAGCGAGACGGCGTGGGTGGCCCGGGCGGGGTGGGCGGGGTGGGCCGGCCAAGCCGTGAGGCGCTGGCTGCCGATCTGTTCTCGGCACGGTTCTTGACCCGGCGCGCGCTGCTGCAGGCCATTGACCCCGCCAACCCGGTGGCCCCGGTGCTGCTGATCGACGAGCTGGACCGTGCCGATGAGCCGTTCGAGGCGTTTTTGCTGGAGGTGTTGAGTGATTTCCAGATCACCATCCCCGAGCTGGGCACCGTCAAGGCGCTGCACCCGCCCATCGTCATCCTGACCAGCAACCGCACCCGCGAGATCCACGATGCCGTCAAGCGGCGCTGCCTGTACCACTGGGTTGACTTCCCCGATGCCGGGCGCGAGCTGCAAATCCTGCAACGCCGCGTGCCCGGCGCCGGGCCGGCGCTGGCGCGGCAGGTGGTGGCGTTTGTACAAAAGCTGCGCCAGGTTGAGCTGTACAAATTGCCCGGCATTGCCGAGACCATCGAGTGGGCCCGGGCGCTGATGGTGCTGGACGCAGTGGTGCTGGACGAGCCACTGGTGCAGCACACGCTGGGCCTGCTGCTGAAGTACCAGGACGACATCGCCAGGATGCAGGGCAGTGAGACGACACGGCTGCTGGCGCAGATCACGCAGGACGCGCGTGCGGGTGATTGAGCAGGCCGGCCTGCCACCGGTGGCCGCCTGCCCGCCCGTGCCCGCCCCCACGCTGGAGTGGCCCTACCAGCACCTGGCGGCGCTGCCGCGCACGCTGTGGGGGGCGGCGCTGGTCAGCCACACCGGGCCGGTGGCGGGGCTGCCCGGTGGCAACCCCAGCCCCCACGCCGACACCACCGGCCAGCGCCTGCAAGACTTGCAACGCTGGCGCGAGGCCCTGGCCCGGGGCCAGCTGCCACCGGCCGATGCCGATTTTGGCGATGCCCAGGCCAGCGCCGCGCTGCGCGCCGTCACCGGCGCATTGGGTCTGGCGGGCCTGTGTGCCGGCACCGGCCCGGGCGCCGATGCCATCAGCCAACAACTGCTGCACACGCTGCTGTGGCACCTCGACCGGCTGATCGACCTGCAACCCCGGCTGGGCCGGGACCAGGCCATCGCCGAGGTGACGCAATCCTTCAGCGCCGTCTGGCAGGTGCAAAAAGGCGACTGGCAGGCGGTGCAGGCCCTGCTGCACGGCCTGGGCGATCTGGCCGATCTGGCCTGGGGCGACCTGCCCGGCCAACTGCGGCGCCGTGAATGGCAAGCCGCGCAGCGGCTCAGCCAGCTGCTGCTGGCCCTGCCTGAGCTGGTGGCGCTGATCGGCCAGCTGGGCCGCAGCCAGCGCAGCCCGCCGCCGCCGGGGCGCCCGCCGGCGCCACCGCCAACGCCGGCCGGCCCCGCAGCGCCGCATTGGCTGCGCCTGAAGGCGCTGCAAGCCCCGCAGCCCGACCTGCCGGGTGAGTTGCGCGGCATCCGCCACTCCGCCCGCATCGAGGCCATGCTGGGCAGCGAGGCGGCGATGCTGCTGCACCCGGTGCTGCACAAGCTGTGGCGGGCGCGCCGCGCCGAGGGCCGGCTGCTGACCTACGACAGCCAGGCGGTGCTGATCGACCTGCGGCCTGACCCCGCCGCCACGCCGCGCCCGGCCGTGCCACCGCCCGCGCCCGAGGCGCTGGTGCGCGGGCCGATCATCGTCTGCATCGACACCTCGGGCTCGATGCGCGGCGGGCCCGAGGCGATTGCCAAGGCCGTGGTGCTGCAAGCCGTGCGCACCGCCTTTGCGGAGCGGCGCGGCTGCCTGCTGATCGCCTTTGGCGGGCCCGGTGAAATCGTCGAGCGTGAGCTGGTGCACAGCGCCGACGGCCTGGCCGCCCTGCTCGACCTGATCGGCCAGGGCTTTGACGGCGGCACCGACCTGCAAAGCCCGATCGCGCGCGCCGTCGAGCGGGTGCAGGCCGGGCGCTGGGCCAGCGCCGACCTGCTGATCGTCAGCGACGGCGAGTTTGGCTGCACCGCCGCCACCCTGGCCCAGCTGGACGACGCGCGCGAGCGCCAAGGCCTGCGCGTGCAGGGCGTGCTGGTGGGCGACCGCGAGACGATGGGCCTGCTGGCGGTGGCCGACAGCATCTTCTGGGTGCGCGACTGGCGCCGCCACGGCCCCGGCCCGCACCCGGCGGGCGGCTTCTCACCGGTGCACAGCAAAAGCCTGACGGCGCTGTATTTTCCGAACGCACTGTCGGGCCGCGCGGCCCGGCACCGGCCGCCGTAAGCGCATCGGCGGCCACGCCGGAGCCGCCCATGCCCACGGCCGCCACAGCCCCGCTGTCGCTGCGCCTGCTCGGCCGGTCAGGCCAGGACGTTGCGCCACTCACCTTTGGCTGCCGGCTGTACTTTTGAAGTACCCAACGGCGGCTGGTGCTTCGCCCTTGTTGGCTGACTTTGAGAGGGTCGTCTTCGGCTTGACGCCACTGCGCAACCGAACACAGAATCGAATCCCGCTGAGTGCGGTTTGACACCCAGCCAGATCGCTTCCTGACCAGGAAGACGAATGGAGATATTCGATGCATGCACGTGTCGCCTTTTTCCGACTCAGGTCCGGATCGTTTGAGCAGGTCGTCAACGTTGTCAAATCCCCCGGTGGTCTGCTCGATATCTTTCGTGCCCAACCCGGGTTCCAGTCCTACGAGCTCATTGAAACCCCGTCCGGGCTGGTCTCGATGTCGCGCTGGGTTTCCTCCAAACACGCAAGCGCTGCGTCACAGGTGGCCGCGTCGTGGGCCGCTGATCACATCGACGCCCTGGTCAAGCTGCAGCAAAGCGATGTTGGCGAGGTCGTGCTGTCATCATTTGCCGCAGATTTGGCAAGCTGAATCCGCCCCCTGCCGGGGCCACCGCGTCAAGCACGTTGTGAAAAGGCTGCCCAGTCGCCCCAGTCGCATCTTCCAGCCCAGCACGTCGCGCATGACCTAGATGATGCTGCGAGGGGCTGGCGAATTTGCTTTCCGCTACAACTGCCGTGCCGCGATCAACAGCGGCTTGCCCGGCGATCTTGGCGCGTGGCACAAGTTGGCGCCGTGACGTGAGCCCCGCCCCAACCCCCGAGATGGCCGCCCACGCCGCCCACACAGCGCCCGCCGCACCCGCCGCACCTGCCCCGGTGCGATTTGGTGAGGCCTTCCGGTTCTGGCTCAAGCTGGGCTTCATCAGCTTTGGCGGGCCGGCCGGGCAGATCGCCATCCTGCACAGTGAGCTGGTGGAGCGCCGCCGCTGGATCAGCGAGCGGCGGTTTTTGCATGCGCTCAACTACTGCATGCTGCTGCCCGGCCCCGAGGCCCAGCAACTGGCCACTTACATCGGCTGGCTGATGCACCGCAGCTGGGGCGGCATCGTGGCTGGCGCGTTGTTTGTGTTGCCGTCGCTGTTTATCCTGATCTTGCTGTCGTGGATTTACCTGCGCTTTGGCAACCTGCCGCTGGTGGCCGGCGTGTTCTTCGGCCTCAAGCCGGCCGTCACCGCGCTGGTGCTGCATGCGGCCCACCGCATCGGCAGCCGGGCGCTGAAAAACCGCTGGATGTGGGGCATCGCGGCCGCGTCGTTCACTGCCATCTTTGCCTTCAACACGCCGTTTCCGCTGATCGTGCTGGCGGCGGCGCTGATCGGCTACTTTGGCGCCAGGCGCTGGCCGCAAGTGTTTTCACTGGGTGGCGGCCACGGTGCCGCCCAGGCCGGCTACGGGCCGGCGCTGATCGACGACGACACGCCCACGCCGGCCCATGCCCGGTTTTCACGCCGCCAGCTGGCCCGGGTGCTGGGCATCGGGCTGGCGCTGTGGGCGGCGGCAATGGCCACGCTGGTGGCGCTGCACGGCTGGCAGCACACGCTCACCACGATGGCCTGGTTTTTCACCAAAGCCGCGCTGTTGACGTTTGGCGGCGCCTACGCCGTGCTGCCCTACGTCTACCAGGGGGCGGTGGAGCAGCACCACTGGCTCACCGGCGCCCAGATGATCGACGGCCTGGCGCTGGGCGAGACCACGCCCGGGCCGCTGATCATGGTGGTGGCGTTTGTCGGCTTTGTCGGCGGCTGGGCGCGGCAGGTGCTGGGGCCGGATGCGCTGTTGCTGGGTGGCGCACTGGCCGCCACGGTGGTCACCTTCGTCACGTTTTTGCCGTCGTTTGTCTTCATCCTGGCCGGCGGGCCGCTGGTCGAGGCCACCCACGGCAAGCTGGGGTTTACCGCGCCGCTGTCGGCCATCACGGCGGCGGTGGTGGGCGTGATCCTGAACCTGGCGCTGTTCTTCGCCTGGCATGTGCTGTGGCCCCAGGGTTTTGGCGGCCGCTTTGATGCGGTGTCGGCGCTGATCACGCTGGCCGCTGCCGTGGCGTTGTTCCGCTTCAAGATCGGCGTATTGCCGGTGCTGGGGGCCAGTGCGCTGGCCGGCTTGTTGTTCCATCTGTTGTCCACCGGAGTGTCTTGATGAGCCATACCACCCCCGCCGAGCTGGCCTTGTGGCGTGCCCAGGGTTTTGAGTTTGACTTGCTGGACGTGCGCCGCGCCGCCGTGCGGGCCGAGCACGGCGCGGCCATTGCCGGTGCCCACTGGCATGACCCCGCCGCCTGGCTGGACTGGAAAGACAGCATCTCCACCCGCCACCCGGTGGTGCTGTACTGCGCCAAGGGGCACGAGATCGGCCAGGGCCTGGCCACCACCTTGCAGGTGCTGGGCGTCGATGCACGCTACCTGGTGGGCGGCATGCAGGGCTGGCTGGCCGAGGGCCGGCCGGTCGAGGCGATCACCGCATCCGCTGGCGCCGCGCGTTGACATGGCTGACGCGCGAGCACCCCAAGATCGACCGCCCCGCCTGCCCCGGGTGGTCTGCGACGCGCGGTACGCCGGGTGCCGCGACGGCCAGGCCGAGGCCCACCGCTGGCCGCCGGCGGCCTGCGCGCTGCCCGCACTGCACTGGACAAAATCATGGTGAAAAAAATGCTGATCTGGCTCGTCGTTGCGCTGCTGGCGCTGGTGGTGCTGGGCCTGGCCGCCGGCCAACTGGGCTTGTTGCAAGGCCAGCCGCCCACCGACCTGGGCGTCAAGGACGGCCGGCTCAAAGCCCCGTCCACCCGGCCGAACAGTGTGTCCAGCCAGGCGGCGCTGTTTGCCGGCCACCCGATGCAGCAGGCGGCGATGATTGCGCCGCTGCCGCTGGCCGGCGATGCGGCCACGGCGATGGCCCGGCTGCAGGCGGTGGTGGCCAGCCAGCCCGGCGCGGTGGTGGTGGACCAGCGTGGTGACTATCTGTACGCCCGCTTCACCACCCGGCTGATGCACTTTGTGGACGACGTCGAGTTCTGGGCTGATCCGGTGGCCGGCGTGATCCAGGTGCGCTCGGCGTCGCGGCTGGGCCATGGTGATCAGGGCGCCAACCGCGCCCGCATTGAGCGCATCCGGGCGCTGCTGGCCGGCGCCAAGGCGCCGTAAGCAGCCCGCTCAATCCATCGGCCAGGCCGGCATCGCCCCGCGCAACTGCTCGTAGGCCGCCGCCACCTGCAGCACGCCCAGGTCATCAAAACGCCGGCCGATGATTTGCAGGCCGATCGGCAAACCAGCGCCGGTGAAGCCGCAGTTGATCGACAGCGCCGGCTGCTCACTCATGTTGTACGGCAAGGTGAAGGCGATGTGCTCAAACGGCCGGGCCGGGTCGTTCAGCGGGCTGGCCCAGTCGGCCGGGTAACTGGCCACCGGGCTGGTGGGCGACAGCAGCACATCAAACGGCTGGCAGGCGGCCACCGCCGCATCGCGCAGCGCCGCCATCTGGCTGTAACCGGTGAAGACATCGGCCGCACTGAGCGTGGCGCCGCTGGCCACCCAATCGCGGATGTACGGCAGCACCCTGGCGCGCCGCGCGTCGGGCAGGGCTTGCAGATCCAGGTGGCTGCGCATGCGCCAGAAGCGGTCCATGCCGTCGGCCATGGCCCGGGTGCTGAACGGTGGCAACAACTCGACCACCGCGCCGGCTGACGCCAGCAGCCGGGCTGCCGCCTCAACCGCCGCCCGGGTCTCGGGCTCGACGGCCAGGCCCCAGCCGGCGTCCAGCAGCAGGCCGATCTTCAGGCCGTGCAGACCACGGTGCAGGTTTTGCCAGTCGATCTGCTGCGGCGGCAGGCTGGTGGCGTCGCGGCTGTCGGGCTGGGCCAGCACGGCCATCAGCAGCGCGCAGTCTTGCACCGTGCGCGCCATCGGCCCGGCCACCCGGCCGGCATAGGCCGGCTGGATGGGGACGCGGCCGGCGCTGGGCTTCAAACCCACCAAGCCGCAACAGCCGGCGGGCAGCCGCACCGATCCGCCTATGTCGGTGCCTACATGCAGCGGCCCATAGCCCGCCGCACCGGCCGCGCCCGCCCCGGCGCTGCTGCCGCCCGGGTTTTTGGCGGTGTGCCACGGGTTGCGGGCCAGCGCATGAAAGCTCGACAGGCCGGACGACAACATGCCCCAGTCGGGCATCGTGGTCTTGGCCAGCAGCACCAGGCCGGCTTCGCGCCAGCGCGCGGCCGGCGGGGCGTCGTCGGCCATCGGCCGCAGCTCGGTGGCGGCACTGCCCACCGGCATGGCGCAGCCCCGGGTGGCGATGTTTTCTTTCAGCGTGCCGGGCACGCCGTCCAGCGGCGACAGCGGCGTGCCGGTGCGCCAGCGCGCCTGGCTGGCGCGGGCTTGCTGCATTGCCGCCTCGGCATCAAAGGCATACAGCGCGTTGATCTGCGGCTCACAGCGGCCGATCTGGTCGATCACCGCCTGCGTCACCTCGACCGGTGACAGGCTGCGCCGGGCAAAGGCCGCCGAAAGATCGGCCGCGCTCAGGCTGTGCAGGCCGGGCATGGGCTGGGGCGGCGTGGCGGGGCCGACGTCAATGCGGCGTCAACGCGGTGTCAACGCGGCGGCGCCGCCAAAAACCTGGCCAGATTGGCGGCCGCCTGCAAGCGCACCTTGCGGCGCAAAAAGCCGGTCCAGCCCAGCAGCAGGCCGGGCGCGCCCAGCGCCTGGCGAGACCAGCGCCAGAAGTCGAAGGTGTCGCGGTGGCGCCGGATCAGCCCGTCGGGCCCGCAGTCGATCTGCGCGTCGATGATGTTGTGCACGATGCGGCCGGTGGCCGAGAAGCGGTAGTACGCCTGCCAGTGCGCGCTGTGCTCGGTGATCTGGCTCACCTCCACGCGCCAGACATCCCGGCCCTTGGCTTTGGTGGTGTCACACAACATGCGCCACATGCCGCCGATCTGCGCCGCGCCGCGCAGTGAAAACGCCGGGTCGTCAAACTCGGCGTCGGGCGCGTAGCAGGCTTGCATCGCCTGGCCATCGAGCCGGGCCAGTGCATCGTACAAGCGGGCGATGGTGTCTTGGCTCATGGCGTTTCCCGGGGGTTCACGAGGTGGCCTCGTCGTCGCGCGCGGCCAGCGTGCCCTGGTGAAACACCATCAACCAGTGCCCGCCCTGCTGCTGCCAGACGCTGCTGCGCAGGGTTTCGATGCCGTCGTCGCGCCGCACCCGCCAGGTGGTGAGCGCGGCGCCGGGCGCCAGCAGCCGCACCTTGAAGGCGCGGGCTTGCAGGGCCACCCGGCGTGGCTCAGCCGCCAGCATGGCCAGGATGGCGTCGCGGTCAAACACCCGGCCGGACGCACCAAACTCGATGAACTCGGGCGCCAGCAGCGCCCGCACCTCACCCGGCACGGCCCGCACCGCCGGATCAAGCAGGCGCTCCTCCAGCGCCAGCAGTTCGGCTTTCAGGTCATTGGGCAACACCGGGTGGCCACTCATGCCCAGCTCACTTGCGACAAATCATTGGCAAACACCGGTGAGCTGGCCCACAGCCCCTTCAAACCCCGGCGCGACACCGACACCTGGGCCGGATTGAAGATGAAGGCGTTGACCGCGTCGTTGGCGATCTGGCGCTGGATGTCACCGTACAAGGTGACCTGGGCTTTGCCGCGCCCGGCCTCAGCGCGTTTTTTGGCCAGGTCATTGAAGACCTTGCTGTCGTAGCCCCAGTAGTAGGCCGGGTTGGCGTACTGCATGTAGTCCAGCGGCTCGACGTGGTTGATGATCGTCAGGTCGAAGTTGCCCTTGAACGGGCCCGACAGCCACTGCGCCCACTCGACGTTCTCGATTCTTGCCACGATGCCCACCTTGGCCAGCATGGCGGCCACCACCTCACCGCCTTTGCGGGCATAGCTGGGCGGGGGCAGCGTCAACGTCAGGTTCAGCGGGCTGGCCACGCCGGCGTCTTTGAGCAGCGCGCGGGCCTTGTCGGGGTTGAACGGGTACAGGCCGGTCAAATCGACATAGCCCACGTCGGTGGGCGCGGCGTGGCTGCCGATGGGTTTGGCCAGGCCCTCCAGCACGCCGTCGATGAAGGCTTTGCGGTCGATGGCATGGCTGATGGCGCGGCGCACCCGCACATCGCTGAGCGGCGCCCGCTTGTTGTTGATGGCCAGGATGCCCTTGCCGGCGGTGCTGCCGATGTCCACCACAAAGCGCTTGTCGGCCTGAAACTGCGCCAGGTTCTGCACCGCGCCAAAGCGCGGCATGCCGTCGATGTCACCGGCCAGCAGCGCCGCCACCTGGGCGGCGTTGTCGTTGATGAAGCGGAAGGTGACGCGGCGCAGCTTGATGGCCGCCACGTCGCGGTAGCCGTCCCAGCGCAGCAGCGTGACGGCCGAGCCCTTTTGCCAGCTGTCGAGCTTGAACGGCCCGGTGCCCACTGGCTGGGTGGCGGTGGTGGCGGCACTTTTGGGGCTCAAGATGACGGCGGTGTTCTCGCCCAGCCGGAACGGCAAGGTGGCGTCCGGGTTGTGCAGCGTCAGGATCACCACATCGGGCTGCGGCGTGCTGATCGACGAGAGGTTGTCGAACACGCCTTTTTTGGCCTTGTTGGTGCTGTCGGCGGCGCGCGCCCGGTCAAAGCTGAACTTCACCGCCTCGGCGTCAAACGGCGTGCCGTCTTGAAACTTGATGCCTTTGCGCAGCTTGAAGCTGTAGCTCTTGCCGTCCGGGTCACTCGTCCAGTCTTCGGCCAGCAGCGGCTGCACCGCGCCGCCCACCGTGATCTTGGTCAGCCCCTCCAGCACGTTGTAGTGCACGATCTCGCCGATGGCCGCGGCCGGCGACGTGGTGGGGTCGAGCCCGGTGGGCTCCAGCACCATGCCCAGCACCAGCGTGTCTTTGGCGCGCTGCGCCCAGGCGTCGGTCAGGCTGAACGGCAAGATCGGCAGGGCCAGCAGGCCGGCGGCCTGGGCCAGGGTGCGGCGGCGAAGGGTCATGGGGTTCTCCGGGGAGGGACAGGCTGGCGGGTCGGGTG
>JANMKO010000117.1:0-3027 GCA_031372085.1 Betaproteobacteria bacterium | reverse complement strand
GTTATTGATTCGTTGGAAGTGAGTGGGCTTGTGTGGGAGCACTTTACCGGCAAGCCGGCGGTCGACCAATAGTGCTTTGGGATTAGGTCCGCCCGCGGGACTTGGGTGTTAGAAACCGCGGCGGAGCGTGCGGCTGGCCGCCGACGAGCAGGTGCGCAAGGTGCTGGAAAAGCAGAAGTTTGCCGCCGGCATGGTCAGCATCCTGGATGCGCTGCTCAAGCTGCGGCAGGTGTGCAATGACCCGCGCTTGCTGGGTGAGCCGGGGCCGGGCGGTGGCGCTGGCCCGGCAGCGCCTGCCGGTCCCGGCGAGTTGACCGGTCAACACACGACTATCGAGGCAGTGCCCAGCGCCAAGATTGCCTGGCTGCGCGAGACCCTGCCTACCTTGGTGGACGAAGGCCGACGCATCCTCGTCTTCTCGCAATTCACCCGCATGCTGGCGCTGGTCGAGCCCGAATTGCAGGCGCTGGGCTTGACTTGGCTCACCCTCACCGGCGCCACCCCCACCGCCCAGCGCGGCGCCCGGGTGGCGGCGTTCCAGCGCGGGCAGACTCCCGTCTTTCTGGTCAGCCTCAAGGCCGGCGGCGTGGGGCTGAACCTGACGGCCGCCGACACCGTGATCCACCTCGACCCGTGGTGGAACCCGGCGGTAGAACATCAAGCCAGCGCCCGCGCCCACCGCATCGGCCAAGACAAGCCGGTCACGGTGTACCGGCTGGTGGTGGCCGGCAGCATCGAAGAGCGGCTGCTGGCCTTGCAGGCCCGCAAAGCGGCGCTGGCCGATGCGGTGCTGGGCGCGCAAATCGATGCCGGCAGCCGGTTTGATCTGGCGGATTTGCGGGCGATGCTGGCGCCGCTGGGGGGTGAATCCGTCTGACGGATTCACGGGTTACCGTAGTCGATTTGGTCAAACCACCGTTTTGGGCGCTCGGAAGGCCTTGCTGTAATAGCCAGACGGGTCGAAGCAGCAAACCCGCTTCTTGCCGGTAGCCAGCATTTCACAGGCATCGCCAACCCGTTTGGCGCGCGTCTTGGGGTGTTTGGCCGAAGTAATCCAATGTAGCCAGTCCAGACGCGCAATCGTTGTGGTGTCGCTCCAGACCTTGGCCGCTTCCGGAACAGCCGCCAATGCTGCTTGAAAATCCGGGGGAATCTGTGGTTCAGGCTCTTGCGCCACCGACATGATCTCCAGCCTGACGATGTCGCCAACCTTCGCACCTGCGGATTTACAAAGCGCCGGGCCCACCTGTAGCCAATGGCTCAACTGACCGTCCGGCTCAAGTGTCTCTTTGAAATGCTGACCGTTGATGGTGCCTTCCACCGTCGTCCTGCCTCGTCTCGGCAGCTTTTGACTCACCTCCCGGGGCAGAACGACGAATGCCCATGCCATATCGCTGCCCGGTTTTGCCGGGCGAAGCAGTGCGGCCTTGAACTGAAGCTTTTTGTCGGCCTGGGTCATTTGCAATTCAGCGATTCTCGGGATTGCCCGGCAGGGTGCGGCGGTCGTGGCGGGTCTCGCCAATGGGCGCGCTGCTTGTATTGTTGGTGCCTCACAGCGCGAGCAGCCTGCGGCCCAGGGGCGATGCCAGAACGACAAGGGCCATGAGGTTCAATACCACCGTGGCCCAGAAAAATTGCCGAAATTCATGTTTGGTGGATTTGTGGCGAAGAATCTGCTGCGCCAGCAAGGCGCCTGGCCATCCGCCAGCCAACGAGAGCAGATGAAGCGTGCTTTCAGGGGTGCGCCTGGCGCCACTGGCTGCTGCAAACTTGTCCGCAGCATACGTGGCGAAAGTTATTGCACTGGCGACGATATACCCAGCTGCAATCCAGATCGGCGGCTTCCACAAAATGGTGACGACCAGGTAGACGACCAAAAAGGCAGGCAGTGCAAAGAGCGTGGCCGTTCCCCATTGCGCACGATTTGCGCGCGCTGATTGTCTCGGTAGGCGGCGAGATTGAATCAATTGAACGTTCCGTGCTCTCTTTCCCTTGGGACCGATTTCGACCTCGAAAGAAACTGCTTGATTCAGTTGCGGCCTGCTTGAATATCTCGGCCAGCACGAGACGTGCACGAAGATAGGTTCACCTCCTTGCGTTGATTCGAGGTAACCGAAGCCGCGGTCGTCGTTCCAGGTGGTGAGCGTGCCTTCGAAACGCATGGGGAAGAAGTTGGATTTATGAGGCAAAACGAGGTAACCGCCCATTTTGTAGCGGATCGGGTTTGGCGAATATTCAAGTGCGCACCCAACCCGGCCCATCCCAAAATTTCCGGTTGACTGATTTGTTGAAGCCCACCGCCGCAGCGTCAACAACTTCAAGTGGGCTGCGGCGCGCCGCGCTGGGCGGCTTGGTCCAGCAAGGCCAGGCCGACCTTGCTGCGGCCCGCGCCGCGTGCCGCGCGCAGTTTGAAGCGCGCAGCTTGAAAGCGTGACTCGGCATCGCACTCGGCCAGCATCAGGGTGGTCATTTCATCCAGCAGGCGGTTGATCGTCGTGCCCCGGGCTCGGGCCAGCGCGCGCAGGCGCTGGTGTTTGTCGTCGGGCAGGCGCAGGGTCAAGGCGGTCACGGTGCAGTCTCCAACAAAATCGATTGCCGATGCGTTCTGGCCGGCCGGCGCCGGTCAACGGCGACGGGCCGGTGCTGCGGGATAATCGTAATTCTTTTTGCACGCCGCCCCCCGGCCTGCCCCGCGCCCCGCCCACCGGCAGCGCCCCCAGACCCCCCATCGCAAAGCACCCACCTTGGCCCAGTATGTTTTTACGATGAACAAGGTCGGCAAGATCGTGCCGCCCAAGCGCCAGATCTTGAAGAACATCTCGCTCAGCTTCTTCCCCGGCGCCAAGATCGGCATGCTGGGCATCAACGGCTCGGGCAAGAGCACGCTGCTCAAGATCATGGCCGGCATCGACAAGGATTTTGAGGGCGAGGCCCATGCCATGCCCGATTTGAAGATCGGCTACCTGCCACAAGAGCCGCTGCTGCCGGCCGAGCAAACGGTGCGCGAGGCGGTGGAAGAAGGCATTG
>JANMKO010000007.1:0-7669 GCA_031372085.1 Betaproteobacteria bacterium | reverse complement strand
GTCGCCATCGGCGCACTCGAGCCCAAGTTTTTTGCCGAGCTGGTACAGCGCAGCGGGCTGGACGCCCAATTTGTGCCGATGCAATACGACCGCCGCTGCTGGCCCGACATGCGCACCGCCCTCACCACGCTGATGGCCAGCAAGACCCGCGACGCCTGGTGCGTGCTGCTGGAAGGCACCGACGCCTGTTTTGCGCCGGTGCTCACGCTGGCCGAGGCGCCGGCCCACCACCATGCCACCGTGCGCAGCGGCTACATCCGCGTGGACGGCGTGGTGCAGCCGGCGCCCACGCCGCGTTTCTCGCGCAGCGCGCCGGGTGAACCCACGCCCGCCGTCAAGCCCGGAGCGCACACCGATGCGCTGCTGGCCGAGGCCGGTTTTTCGGCCGACGAAATTCATGCGCTGCGCGCCACCGGCGCCGCCAAAGGAGATTGATATGGGCGACCTGACCCCCGCCGCCGCTGCGGCGTTTTCCAGCAGCCAGCCGGCCGCCGTGCCACGCGCTGCCGCGTCATTGATCGTGCTGCGCGACGCGCCGGGCGGCCTGCAGGTGCTGATGCTGCGCCGCGCTGACCGGCCCGGCGACCAGAACAGCGGCGCCACCGTCTTCCCCGGCGGACTGCTCGACAAAAGCGACCTGGGCCACTACCAGCGCTGCACCGGCATGGACGACGCCACGGCCAGCGCCAGGATGGGTTTGCCCGCTGACGGCCTGCACTACTGGGTGGCCGCGGTGCGCGAGTGCTTCGAGGAGGCCGGCCTGCTGTTTGCCACCGACGCCAGCGGTGATCTGGTCGATCTGCACGCGCTGCCAGCGGCCGACGTGCTGGCCATGCGCCACGCGCTGCACGCCAACCAGACCGGCATGGCCGACGTGTGTGAGCGCTTCAATGTGCAACTGGCGATGCACCGGCTGGCGTATTACAGCCACTGGATCACGCCCATCGGCCTGCCCAAGATCTTCGACACCCGGTTTTTCATCACCCAGGCGCCGTTGGGCCAGACGGCGGTGCACGACGCCAAAGAGACGGTCGAGCTGCTCTGGCTTACCCCCGCCGACGCACTGGCCCGGGCGCGCGACCTGAAGCTGATGAACGTCACCGAGCTGACGCTCAAGCACCTGGCCCCCTTTGCCCGGGCCCAGGATGCCATCGACTGGGCCCGCGCCCAGACCACCGTGCCGCTGATCCGGCCGCGCATCGGCCAGTCGGCCAAGGGCCGCAAACCGCAGAACCCGGGCGATTGGGCCTATGCCGAACTCGGCCGCATCGACCCGCATGGCCGGGGTGATGCCAGCGTTGAGCTGACGCCCGGCAGCCCCGTCTGGCTGTCGCCCCGCGTGCTGCGGGTGACGGCCGACAACGGCAGCATGATGACGGGCCCCGGCACCAACAGTTATTTCATTGGCACGCCCGGCAGTGACGACTGGGCCCTGCTCGACCCCGGCCCGGATGACGCCGGGCATGTCAAAGCGCTGCTGGCAGCTGCGCCCGGCCGCATCACCCGCATCCTCGTCACCCACACCCACAAAGACCATTCACCGGCCGCAGCGGCCATCGCCCAGGCCACCGGCGCACCCACCTTCGGCCAGGTGGCCACGTACCCGGAGTGGCAGGACACGGCCTTTCAGCCGCAGCAGGTGCTGCAAGACGGTGACCGGCTGCGGCTGGGGCAGGGCGTGACGCTGCGCGTCATCCACACCCCCGGCCATGCCAGCAACCACCTGTGCTACCTGCTGGAAGAAGAAAAACTGCTGTTCACCGGCGACCACCTGATGCAGGGCAGCACGGTGGTGATCAACCCGCCCGACGGCGACATGGCCGTCTACCTGGCGTCGCTTGAAAAGCTGCTCGATGAAGATCTGGACTGGCTGGCCCCCGGCCACGGCTTCTTGATCGACCAGCCGCATGCGGTGGTCAAGAAAACCATCGCCCACCGCCTGGGCCGCGAGGCCAAGGTGCTGGCCGCCCTGCAAGCCCACGGCGCTGCATCGCCGGCCCCTGAGGCCACGCTGCTGGCGGCGGTGTATGCCGACACACCCGCCCACCTGCATGCGGTGGCGCTGCGCTCACTGCGCGCGCACCTGCTCAAGCTGGCGGCGGACGGGCGGGCGGTGGGGCAAAGCGGCGGGCCTTGGCGCGTTGCGGGCTGAGCGGCGAGCAGCCCATTGCCGGCGCCGACGGCGCCCGGCGAGCGGGCGGCGCACTCTTGCACGGCTTGATCACACGTTGGCCTCACAAAAGAACACAGATCCTCTAGGCCAACTGAACATGAAAGCGGGACGCAATGAAGGCGATCACGTACCGGAGGTATGGACCACCAGACGTCCTCGAAATGACCGAGCGACCGAAACCGACGCCGGGGGACGACGAACTCCTGATTCGGGTCCGTGCCACCACGGTCAGCGCCGCAGACTGGAGGATGCGCAGCCTCGAAATGCCTCGTGGATTCGGCCTGCTTGGGCGTCTCGCCGTCGGCATCACAGGACCAAGGAAGTCGATTCTCGGATCCGAGCTCGCGGGCGACGTAGAAGCTGTGGGGCGGGCCGTTACGTCCTTCAAGGTTGGCGATCAGGTCTTTGCCTTCTCGGGCGCAAGCCTGGGTTGCCACGCTGACTACAGGTGCTTGCCGGCGAATGGTGCTGTCGCACCGAAGCCATCGAATCTGAGCTTCGAGCAGGCGGCTGCGCTCTCCTTCGGCGGAGCAACCATGTTGGACTTTTTCAAAAGGGGTGAACTGCGCAGCGGCGAACGCGTGCTTGTCAATGGCGCCTCTGGCACGGTAGGCAGTGCAGCGGTGCAACTTGCCAAGCACTTTGGCGCCCACGTTACGGGGGTCTGCAGTGCCGCCAACCTTGATCTGGTGCAATCCATTGGTGCCGATGAGGTGATCGACTACGCTCAACGCGACTTCGCCCAGTCCAAGGTGCCATTTGACGTCATAGTCGACACCGCAGGCACGGCGCCTTTCGCCCGCAGCGGGCCTGCGTTATCCAGAGGCGGACGACTGCTACTCGTCCTGGCAAGCCTCCCAGAGCTCTTGAAGGCGCCCTGGCACACCTTGACGAGCGGTAAGAGAGTCATCGCCGGCCCAGCAGCCGAGCGGCCCGAGTACGCTCGCCTGCTCGGCGAACTTGCCGTGGCGGGTAGGTTCACCCCGGTCATCGACCGCTGCTATCCGTTCGAGCAAATGGTCGATGCGCATCGGTACGTAGATCGCGGCCACAAGAGAGGCAGTGTCGTCATCACGCTTGGCTCAGGCGGCGCGTGATGCCTCTTCAGAAATACCCCTCAAGTATCTGATCTTGAAGGGGTTTTCATGCCGGTTGTTCGGCGGCGACGAGTTGCATGCCCAGTTTGTTGGCGCGCAGTCTGAGCTGGCGCAAGACCCGTTCGCGGTATCGCTCCTCGTAGTAGGCCTGGCCTTGGTCGGTGTATTTCTCGCCCTTGGTCAGCATCGAGTAGATCAGCTGCGCGAGCTTGTGGGCCTTCATCGCGCTCAGCATCAGCCCATCGCGTTCTCCGGCCACGGTGGCGCGCAGCATCTTCTGGCCGTCTCGCCGACCACCGAACAGCGGCGCCAGCGGCAGGACATCTTTGGCGTGGAAGACAAGATCGAAGCCCGGCGCGACGCGCTCATCGCTGCCCTGCTGAAGCGGCCTCACCGTGCCAGCCGCAACCAGAGACTGTTCGTGGTCCGCTGGAACTTCGTTTAATGTTCGAGAACGGCGGGTTCGGCGACATGATGGCCGTCACATGTTGCGGCCGCGAACATGTAGCCTAATCATGTCGATGAATATTGAAAATGTCGACATGTCTGGTTGACGTGTCGTCCGCAGCGACATAAGCTGCCAACATGTCGCCAAAATAGAAGTTTTGCATCATGACGAACCCCGATCCCCCGTGGCGCCCTGAGCTGCCGAACAACCAGCTGCCCGCGCTGCCCCCCGCACGCGAGCTGGAAAGCCGCGCCGTGCTCAAGGCCTGCATCGAGGCCCGTGCTGCCCTGGCCGAGCTGAAGCAAGCCGCCGAGCTCATCCCCAACCAGGCGATGCTCATCAACACCATCCCGCTGCTGGAAGCCAAGGACAGCTCCGAGATCGAGAACATCGTCACCACCACCGACCAGCTCTTCCAATATGCCCAAAGTCCCGCGCAGGGCCACGACAACGCCGACCCCGCCACCAAGGAGGCGCTGCGCTACCGCACCGCCTTGCAGCGCGGCTACCAGTCACTGAAAGACCGGCCGCTGTGCACCGCCACCGCCGTGGACGTCTGTCGCACCCTGAAGGGCGTGGAAATGGACGTGCGGCGCACACCAGGCACTCAGCTGATCAACGACCGCTCAGGTGACGTGGTCTACACCCCGCCCGAGGGCGAAGCTCGGCTGCGCGACATGCTGGCCAATTGGGAGCGCTTTCTGCACAACCAGACCGAGCTGGACCCGCTGATCCGCATGGCCGTGGGTCACTACCAGTTCGAGGCCATCCACCCCTTCACCGATGGCAACGGGCGCACAGGCCGCATCATCAACATCCTCTACCTCATTCAGGAAGAGCTGTTGAACCTGCCCATCCTGTACCTGAGCCGCCACGTCATCGCCCACAAGGCCGACTACTACGGCCTGCTGTTGGGCGTGACGCGAGATCAGGCATGGGAGCCCTGGCTGCATTTCATGCTGCAGGCCGTGGCCGAAACCTCCAAGTGGACCACCGTCAAGATCGCCGCCATCCGCAAGCTGGCCGAGCACACCACCGACCACATGCGCGCGCGGCTGCCCAAGATCTACACGCGCGAACTGGTGGACGTGATTTTCGAGCAGCCGTATTGCCGCATCGGCAATCTGGTGGACAAGGGCATCGCCCAGCGCCAGGCGGCATCCCGCTACTTGCATGACTTGGCCGCCCTGGGCGTGCTGCGCGAAATGCCGTTCGGCAAAGAGAAGCTCTTCATCCATCCCAAGCTGATGCAACTGCTCAGCCGAGACAACAACCAGTTCCAGCCTTACGCCTGAAAGCGCCGCCGATGAGCACCCCAACGACAACAAGCGCCAGCAGCTGATCAGCAAGCTGAAAGAGCTGTTCCAGCTCGATCAGCCGGACCTCGACTTCGGCCTCTATCGCATCATGCATGCCAAGAGCGCCGAGATCACCCAGTTCCTGGAGAACAATCTGCTGCCGCAGGTGCAGGCGGCGTTCTGCTTGTACAAGACGGCGGACAAGGCCGAGATCGAGACGGAACTGGCGAAGGTCATCGCCGGCATTGACGCCGCCGGGATGGAGCGTAACCAATCGCCCAAGGTGAAAGAACTGCAAGCCAAGCGGCAGAGCGAGGCCGCCAAGCCGATTCACCAATGTCGATGACGCCACCCATGACCACGCTAACCCGCGGGCAAATTGCACCATTGCTACATCGGTCTTGCGCGGCACCGAATCCACCTTGCCACCACGCAGGCACGCCGTGTTTCTGAGGCGCGATTTGCGGCAGTGGGCCGATTGCTACGCCAACCCTTCGCTCAACCGGAGCGACAACGGCAGGCCACCAGGCCCAGGCCCGGGCCGGCGGTACGCGGCACATTTTCGCCAGCCCGAGCCTGGCGTCCTGCCGTTGTCGCCCGGTTAGCTCAAACGATGGGGGGCGGCGTACGCCCGGCGGTGGATGCTGCGCCGGCCCACCCCGCGTATCTTTTGACCAGCGCGCCGGCACGGTGCCAGCGCCGCGTTGATCGAAGGAGTGCCCCATGCGTGACCGCTACACCATCTTCCGTCTTGAGCCCCAGGACACCAGCACCGAGCGCCTGCGCGCGCTGGGTGCCAGCCTGTTTGACCTGGGCCAAGACTTCCGCCTCGACAAGACCGACGACGCACTGGTGCTGCGCCACGGCCACCGCAGCGTGGAGCTGTCGCAGGCCAGCGGTGGCGTCTGGGCCAGTGACGCCAGCCAGCTGTGGCGGCCGTCGGTCAAGTCCGAGCTGCCCAGCGCCGACGACGCCGTGCGCCAGGCACTGGCGTTGGCCGACCGCCACGGCCTGCTGCCCAAACTTGACGCACCGCTGGCCTGGGCCAAGCCGGTGGTCGGCGGCACCTTCCATGCCCAGCGCGACATCAAGACCGGCAAGCGCCAGCAGCGCCAGCTCGATGTGCAGGTGGTGTTCGGCCTGCAGGTGGACGGCCTGCCGGTGGTGGGTGGGGGTGGTGATTTCACCTTCACCCTCGGCCACAAGGCGCAGTTGATCGGCTTCTCGGGCAACCAGCGCCTGGCCAAGCCGGCCTTTGAAGCCCAGGCCATCGCACCCGAACAAGCCCTTGAGCAATGGCGTGCCAGCGCACCCGGCATGGTGGTCGAGGACATCGAGCTGATGCCGGCCTACTACGCCGCGCCGTCGCACCTGAAGCAGGATTTTTTGTACCCGGTCTATGTGGTCAAAGGCATGATCGTGGCCGGCAAGCAGCGCCTGCCCATGCGCCAGGCGCTGCTGCCGGCGTCTGACTTCGGGCCGCCGCTGGCCATGCCCACAGCACAAGACAAACGTGCCAGGCGCGCCCGCGCCGCCCACCGCGCCAGTGAGTTGAGCAAGGGCGACCAGCAGCCGCCCCGGCGCGGCGCGGCCCCGCGTGCCCCCACCCGGCCGTGGGAGGCGGGCACCTCCTGGATCGGCCAGTTGGGCGGGCTGGGCGGCAGCCAGGCCAATGCCCAAGGCTTTGTTGATGAATGGGCGGCGGCCGGCTGGCACATCAACTTCAACTGGGGTGACGCCAACGCCTTTGAGAGCGACTGGCGGCGCAATGACGACACCTGGGTGGACGCCGCCGACTTTGTTTTCTACACCGGCCATGCCGACATGAACGGCTGGATGCTGGCCAACCCGGACGACGGCACACTGAGCTACACCGAGGTCGGCAACGCGCCCGGCACACCCGGTGACCTGTGGGGCGCGAACGATCTTGAGTGGGTCACCATCGCCGCCTGCGGCCCGCTGCAAGACAGCATCCTCTACCCCGGCGGTGGCGACGTGCTGGCGCGCTGGGACGGCGCTTTTGACGGCCTGCACCTGTTGATGGGCTACGGCGGCGTCACCTTCGACAACACCGAAGAGGGCGGTCGGCTGGCACGTTATGCCAAGGGCGGCGCGACGCTGATCGACGCCTGGTTTCGCACCGCCAAAGAGATTCAGCCAGCGACCAACGGCTACGGCGCGCCCGATGGGCCAAACATCTACGTTGGCGCGATGTGGGTGGGCAAAGCCGGCGCTGACCCGGTCAGCGACCACGCCTGGGATTACGGCTCGGTATCGGCCGACCCGACATCGCCCAGCTTTCTGGCCTGCATGTGGACGCTGACCTAAAGCCCAGGGCGGCCAGCGGCGCGACCGGCCGGTGGGCTGGGGCGGGCCATTAACACCTGGCAACAAACCGCTACACGACGCACGCGCCAGGCCCGGTAAATTGACGTTTGGGCATGCGCCCGGATTTTGAAGGCACGGGATGCTGCGTCGCACGGGTTTGACAGCCGCCGCCAGCGCGGGCGCAGTGGCGGCGCTGGTGATCGCCGTGACGGGCTGCGGCGGCGGCGGTGAGCGGGACGATGGGCTGCGCAACGCCGCCACCGCCACCGCCACCGCCACCGCCCCCGCCCCCGGCCCCGCCCCCCCCCCCCCCCCCGCCACCCGC